>NZ_NEIU01000013.1:0-201152 GCF_002113595.1 Pseudomonas sp. B3(2017) | reverse complement strand
GGGCAGCACCGGGCGGGTGGGCAGCGACGGCCGCCTGCAACTGACCGGCGGCGGCGACATGGACATCCGCATCGGCGGCGCGCTCAACCCGTCGCTCGCCGCACGGGCAGGGCAGAGCGGCACCGCCGCCCCGCAGCATGACCTGCAAGGCGCGCTGATCAACCTGCGCGGCGCCGCGCAACTGAGCGGCGGCGCGGTGGGCGGGATCAACCTGCAGTACGGTTCCGCGCCGTTCCAGCAGGATCCGCGCGAGACCCGTCCGTTCGACCTGTTCACCTCGACCCTGGGCAGCGCGTCCGGCGGCCTGGTACTGGTCCCCGGCGACTCCGGCATGCGCATCAACACCCGCGGCGACCTGGTGCTCGGCGGTGCGGCCGATCCGGGCCGGGTGCGCCTGCAGAACTCCACGCCGTTCACCACGGCGGACGGCACCGTGCACGCCGGCGGCGGCCTGAGCGGGTTCTCGCTGTGGACCGACCACACCGCCATCGACCTGTTCTCGGCCGGCAGCAACCTGACGCCGAGCACGCAAATGGCGGAGATCGTCGCCAGCTCGTCGCTGCCGGTGGAGGGCAGCAACAGCTCGCCGACCGACGGGCGCTTCGTGTATCCGTCGGTTCTGCGGGCGGTGGCCGGGCAGGGCTCGATCTACGCAGGTCCCTCGGCGGCCTACGGTGCGGTGGGCGGGGTGTATCCGCTCAAGGGCTATTCGCTGCTGCTGGCGCCTTCGAACGCCGGGCAACTGGAGCTGTTGGCGGGGGATTCGATCTACGCCGGCGGTTATGCGATCAACCGCTCCGGCGCCAGCCTGTCGTCCGTCGCCACGCCGTTCGCCCCGGCGTTCAACGGCTTCGGCGACAACGTCAGCGCCACGCCGGTGATGACCAACCGGGGCAGCGACGGCGTGGCCGCGAACAAGAACGTGCGTTACCCGCTGTTCGCATTCGGCGCCGACACCTATGCGGCTACCGGCGCGGTGCAGGCCCCGGCGCGCTTCTATGCGCTGACCGGGGATCTTGTGGGCGTGCGCAGCGGCGAGACCCTGAGCTTCGACCTGTCCAGGCGCACCTGGTATGAGGCGGCGGGGCCGGTGTGGATGCTGGCGGGCCGCGACATCGTGGCGTCCGGCACCAACCTCGGCCAGCCGACCGCCGTGCCGAGCGATGGCCTGGGACGCGGCACCGAAAGCATCACGTCCACCGGCAACCTGTTCATCCACGGCGATGCGCGGGACGTGTCGCGGGTCTCGGCCGGGCGCGACATTCTCTACAGCAGCTTCGACATCGCCGGCCCAGGCACCCTGGAGGTCAACGCCGGGCGCAACATCCTGATGGAAGACCGCGCCGCGATCACCAGCCTCGGGCCGGTGGCGGTCGGCGACAACCGTCCGGGCGCCAGCGTGGTGCTGCAGGCCGGGGCCGGGGCGCAGGGGCCGGACTACGCGCGGTTCGTCGCCCGCTACCTGGACCGGCAGAACCTGGCCGACCCGAACGTGCCGCTCAGCGCGCAGCCGGGCAAGGTGGCCAAGACGTACCTGGGCGAACTGAACAGCTGGCTCAGCCTGCACTACGGCTTCAGCGGCGGCGAAGCCCAGGCCCTGGCCTTCTTCGCGGCGTTGCCGGCGGCCGAGCAGTCGATCTTCGCCCGCCAGGTGTACTTCGCCGAACTGCGGGCGGGGGGACGTGAGTACAACGACGCCGACGGCCCGCGCAAGGGCAGTTACCTGCGCGGCCGCAACGCCATCGCGGCGCTGTTCCCGAGCACCGACGTGGCCGGCAACCCGATCCGCTACGACGGCGACATCACCTTGTTCGGCGGCGCCGGGGTCAAGACCCTGTTCGGCGGCGGCATCCAGATGCTCACGCCGGGCGGCGGCCAGGTGTTCGGCATCGAAGGCGCGGCGCCGCCGTCCACCGCCGGCATCGTCACCCAGGGCCAGGGCGACATCCAGCTCTACGCCAAAGGCAGCATCCTGCTCGGCCAGAGCCGGATCATGACCACCTTCGGCGGCTCCATCGTCGGCTGGTCGGCCGAAGGCGACATCAACGCCGGCCGGGGCTCGAAGACCACCGTGGTCTACACGCCGCCCAAGCGGGTCTACGACACGTGGGGCAACGTCAGCCTGTCGCCGTCGGTGCCGAGCACAGGCGCAGGGATCGCAACCCTCAACCCCATCGCCGAGGTGGCGCCGGGGGACATCGACCTGATCGCGCCGCTGGGCACCATCGATGCCGGCGAGGCGGGGATCCGGGTGTCGGGCAACGTCAACATCGCCGCCCTGACCGTGGTCAACGCCGCCAACATCGCGGTGCAGGGCAAGGCCAGCGGCGTGCCGGTGGTGGCGTCGGTCAACACCGGGGCGATCACCTCGGCCAGTTCGGCGGCCTCGTCGGCGACCCAGGCGGCCGAAGACGTGGCGCGCCAGCAGCAGGCCGCGGCGCGGCAGAACCAGGCGTCGGTGTTCACCGTGCAGGTGCTGGGCTTCGGCTCCGAGCAATTGGCGCCGACCCGGGAAGGCGCCAGCCGGGCGCCGGCGCCGGGCTACAACCCGGACAGCCCGGTGCAGGTGCTGGGCGCCGGGGTGCTCGACGACCACGCCCGGCAGCAATTGACCGAAGAAGAGCAGCGCCAGCTGACGCTCTAGGACTCTCGTGGCAACACGCTTCGGGCGGCCGTTTGGCCGCCCTTTTTTTTACGCCGGCGCAGGCTCGGGTTCGGCCAGTTGCGCCAGCAGCCACTCGGTGAAGCTGCGGGCCAGGGGATAGCTTTCGCTGTCGCGGTGGGTGAGCAGGGCCCAGTTCGGTCCGCGGATGGTGTCCTCCACCAAGGGCTGCAACAGCCCGTTGGCCTGGGCCTGGCGGCTGAGCAGACGGCTGACCAGGGCGATGCCGAGGCCGCCGCACGCGGCGTCCAGCAGCAGGCCGGGATCGGAGAAGTTCAGCCCCTGGGCCTGCTGGCCGACGTCGATGCCGGACTCCACCGCCCAGTGGCTCCAGTCCATCTCCCGCTCGCCGTGCAGGGTGGTGCGCTGCGCCGGCGGCACGTCCAAAAGGCTCGGGTGGCAGGCCGGGAACAGGCGGTCGGCGTGCAGCACCCGGAAGCTGCACTCGGCCTGGGCGCTGATGTCGTCGCGCACCGCCAGGTCGATGGTCTGGGTGGTCATGTCCGGCACTTCGTCGGTGCTGAAGATCCACAGATCCACCTGCGGATGGCGCCGGCGGAAATCCCCCAGGCGCGGCAGCAGCCAGTGCCGGGCGAAGGCCGGCGTGGTGTTGAGCACCAGTTGGTTGGGCTTCTGGTACTGCCCCAGACGGCGGATGCCCATCGCCAGTTGCTGGAGCATCGCCTGGGTGGTGCTGAGCAGGTCGTGGCCGGCGTCGGTCAGGCTGACGCTGCGCCCGGCGCGGAAGAACAGCGGCTGCTCAAGGTACGCCTCCAGGCTGCGGATCTGCTGGCTGATGGCCGACTGGGTGAGGCTCAGCTCGTCGGCCGCCTTGTGGAAACTGCCCAGCCGGGCGGCCGCTTCGAAGCCGCGCAGGGCGCTGAGCGGTGGCCAGTGTTTGAGCATGATCGATAAGTTCCTCTAATCAGTTGTCCGCTAAATCCATCGTTTGTTTGCCCTTGAAGGCGCCATTAGCATTCACGCCATCACCGCCAAGGCTGTTTTTCACTGAACACAATGGCTTAACACAAAGGGCTTTTTACCATGCAACTGAACAAACACAACAACAGCGGTTGGACGATGCCGGCGGAGTGGGTGCCCCACGCGGCGACGTGGATGGTCTGGCCGCACAACCAGGCGCTGTGGGAGTCGGGCTGGCGCGTGACGCTGGCCCAGGTGCAGGAGGATTTCGCTGGGGTGGCCAACGCCATCGCCCGCTTCGAGCCGGTGAAGATGGTGGTCGACCCATCCGCAGTCGCCAGCGCTCAGGCCCTGTGCGGGCCGAACATCGAACTGATCCCGCTGGCGGTCAACGACAGCTGGTGCCGCGACTCCGGCCCGAGCTTCGTCTGCCACCCGCAGCACGGGTTGGCCGGGGTGAGCTGGCGGTTCAACGCCTGGGGCGGCAAGTCGGCCCACGACCTGGACGAAAGCCTGGCCCGGCGCGTGCTCAACCATCTGGGCGGCGAGTGCTTCGGCACGCCGCTGAGCAACGAGGGCGGCGCGATCCATGTGGACGGCGAGGGCACGTTGATCACCACCGAATCGGTGCTGCTCAACCCCAACCGCAACCCCGGCGTGAGCAAGGCCGAGATGGAAGAGATCTTCGCCCGTCTGCTGGGCGTGACCAAAACCATCTGGCTGCCGGGGGATCCGGACTACGTGACCGGCGACATGACCGACGGCCACGTCGACGGCGTGTGCGCATTCGCCCGTCCCGGCGTGCTGCTGGTGGACGCTACCCATGACCACAGCTCGGTCTACGCCGAAGTGGCGCGGGAGAACCGCCGTGCGCTGGAGCTGGCCACCGACGCGAAGGGCCGCAAGTTCGAGCTGATCGAACTGTTCGAAGCCAGCGACGCCGTGGATCCCGAGGCCGAAGTGTTCTGCGCTTCGTACACCAACTTCTACCTCGCCAACGGCGCGGTGATCATGCCGGCCTACGGCATCGCGGCCGACGATGTGGCGGCGCAGACCCTGGCCCGGGCGTTCCCCGGCCGCGAAGTGGTGCCGGTGCGCATCAACCGTCTGGCCCACGGCGGCGGCGGGGTGCACTGCATCACCCAGCAGCAGCCGGCCTGGCCGCTGGAGGGTTGAGCCATGACGACGCTGTCGATCGCCGCCACGCAAATGCCGTGCAGCTGGGACCTCGCCGCCAACCTTGACCGCGCCGAACGCCTGGTGCGCGAGGCGGCGGCCCAGGGGGCGCAGGTCATCCTGCTGCAAGAGCTGTTCGCCACGCCGTACTTCTGCATCGAACAGCGCCATGAGCATATGGCGCTGGCCGAGGAATACCGCGACAGCCGCGTCCTTGCGCGGTTCGCCGCCCTGGCCCGGGAGCTGGGCGTGGTGCTGCCGCTGAGCTGGTACGAGAAGGCCGGCAACGCGTACTTCAATTCCCTGAGCGTGGCCGATGCCGACGGGCGCTTGCTGGGCGTGTACCGCAAGACCCACATCCCCAACGCCATCGGCTATCAGGAGAAGGAATACTTCAGCCCCGGCGACACCGGTTTCCGGGTCTGGGACACCGCGTTCGGCCGCCTCGGCGTGGGCATCTGCTGGGACCAGTGGTTCCCGGAGACCGCCCGCAGCCTGGCTCTGATGGGGGCCGAGGTGCTGCTGTTCCCGACCGCCATCGGCTCGGAGCCCGGCTGCGCGGACCTGGATTCGCGCGACCACTGGCAGATGACCATGCGCGGCCACGCCGCCGCCAACCTGCTGCCGGTGGTGGCCTCCAACCGGGTGGGCCGGGAAACCGCGACCACCGATGCGGACCTGCAAATGAGCTTTTACGGCTCGTCGTTCATCAGCGACCACAAGGGCAAGCTGCTGGCCGAGGCCGACCGCGACAGCACCGGCGTGCTGGTGCAGACGCTGGACCTTGCGGCCATGCGCGAAGAGCGCTTGAGCTGGGGGATCTACCGCGACCGCCGTCCGGAGATGTACGGCGCGTTGCTCAGCCAGGACGGCCGTCACCTTCACGCACGCTGGAATCCTCAAGGAGTCTGATATGCCTGCACTCACCCAATGGTTGCCCGCCGCGCTGTGCCTGACGTTGGCCTGCGCGCTGCCGGCGGCCCACGCCGAAGACAAGACCCTGCGCCTGTACAACTGGGCCGACTATTTCGCCGAAGACACCCTGAGCCGGTTCACCGCCGAGACCGGGATCAAGGTGATCTACGATGTGATGGACGGCAGCGAAACCCTGGAGGCCAAGATGCTGGCCGGCGGCAGCGGCTACGACCTGATCTTCCCCGGCGACACCGTGGCCGAGCGCCTGATGCGCGCCGGCAGCCTGCTGCCGCTGGATCCGTCGAAAATCACCGCGATGGGGGACGTCGAGCCGGGCCTGCAGAAACTGCGCAGCCGCTACGAGCACTCGAACAAGGCCACCGTGCCCTACACCTGGGGCACCATCGGCCTGACCTACAACGAGCAGCAGATCCGGCAGCGCATGCCCGATGCGCCGGTCAACAGCCTGGACATGCTGTTCAAGCCGGAGCTGGCCGGCAAGTTCGCCGACTGCGGGATCTCGATGATCGACTCGCCCGACGAGGTGCTGGCGGTGGTGCTCAACTACCTGGGCCGCGATCCGCGCAGCGCCAAGCGCGAAGACCTGGCGGCGGCCAGCGACCTGTTGCTCAAGCTGCGGCCGCACATCCGCAAGTTCCAGTCGCAGCCGGTGACCGACCTGGTCAACGGCAACCTGTGCCTGTCGCTGGGCTACAGCGGCGACATGACCCAGGCCCAGCGCACCGCCGACACCGCCGGCAAGGCCAACACCTTCCAGTACCGCGTGCCCCGCGAAGGCACCACGGTGTGGATGGACACCATGGCCATCCCGGTGGACGCCAAGCACCCGGAGTACGCCTACGCATTCATCAATTTCGTGATGCGTCCGGAGAACATGGCCGCCATCAGCAATTTCACCGGCTACCCGACTTCCAACGCCAAGGCTCGGCCCAGTGTGGACGCGGCGATGCGCAACAACCCGGACATCTACCTCGACGACGCGACCTACGCCCGTCTGATCCCGGGCAAGGACATCCCCCAGGCCGACATGCGCGCCCGCATGCGTACCTGGACCAAATTCAAGACCGCCACCGCTCCGTAACTCCATTCATCAGGAACAGCCCCATGCCGACTCGTCGCGAGTTCATCAAACAGGTTTCCGTCGTCGCCGGTGCCGGCGTCGCCTTGGCCGGTCTCGGCCTGCCGTCCTCCGTTGTGCTGGCCGCCGCCGACGGCCGCTGGTTCATGCCCGACGAAGGCGAGCGGCACGAACGGGCCTTCATCGCCTTCGGCGCCCAGGACGCGATCTGGGAAGACTTCACCGAGGACGTGCAAGAGGCCCTCGGCCGCATCGCCCGCACCATCGCCCGCTACGAACCGCTGACGGTCTATTGCCGCCCGGGCGAACGCAGCCTGGCCGAGGAGTTCTGCGGCACCTCCAACGTCACCTACATGACGGCGGCCCTGGACGACATCTGGATGCGCGACATCAGCGCCAACTTCGTCGTCGACGACAAGAACGGACTGGGCGCCGTGGACTTCAATTTCAGCGGCTGGGGCAACAAGCAGCAGCACGCCAAGGACGCGAAGATCGCCCGGCGGGTCGCCGACGAGGCCCAGGCGACCTACATCCGCAGCGAACTGGTGGGCGAGGGCGGCGGTATCGAGGTGGACGGCCACGGCACCGCGATCATGACGGAGAGCTGCTGGGTCAACGCCAACCGCAACCCCGGCTGGAGCCGCGCCGAGGTCGAGGCGGAACTGAAGGCGCGTCTGGGGCTGCGCAAGATCATCTGGCTGCCGGGCATCAAGGGCAAGGACATCACCGATGCCCACGTCGATTTCTATGCGCGCTTCGTCAAGCCCGGCGTGGTGATCGCCAACCTCGACACCGACCCGCAGTCGTACGACCACAAGGTCACCCTGGCGCACCTGGAGATCCTCAAGAAGGCCACCGATGCAGACGGCCGGCCGCTGCAGATCCACACCATGTCGCCGCCGCTCAACCCGCGCAGCAGCAAGTTCAATAAGGGCAACCCGGACTTCGCCGCCGGTTACATCAACTATTTCGTGATCAACGGCGCGGTCATCGCCCCGGAGTTCGGCGACAAGGCGGCCGACAAGCAGGCCCTGGACCTGCTCAGGCAGCTGTATCCGGAGCGCGAGGTGGTGCAGCTCAACATCGACGCCATCGCCGCCGGGGGCGGCGGCATCCATTGCGTGACCAGTCACCAGCCGGCCTGACCCGCGTCAGCGAAAGCGCGGGGGTATCGCCTCGGCGAACGGATAGAAGTCGAACCATGGTTTGGCTTCTTCCAGCACCTGGCGCACGGAGGGGCGCTGCACCAGCCGCTCGAAGTAGTCGCCGAGCCGGCGGTGCTGCGCAGGGAACGCCACCAGCGTGCTGGCATAGAACAGCGCCGGCGCGGCGGCGCAATCGGCCAGGCTGAAGTCCGGGCCGGCGACCCAGGCGCCGGGCGCCAGTTGCCGTTCGAGCATGCCGTATGCCGTGTTCAGCAGGCTGCGCTGGGCGCTCAGGTCGCCGTTGCGGTTCTGTATGCGGTCGCCGACGATCTGCTGCACGGGCGTCTGCACGTACTGATCAAAGAAGCGGTCCCACAGGCGCACCTCAAGGGCCGCCTCCCAGCCGTCGGGAATCAGGCGCGGCCCTGTGCGGTGAACGTGATCCAGGTACTCGATGATCACGCTCGACTCCGGCACGTCGCGCTGGCGGTCGTGGTCGCGGATCACCGGGAACTTGGTCAGCGGCCACAGCGCCTGCAGTTCGGCCCGATCCGCCGGGTCGGACAGGTCGATGATGCGCCTTTCGAACGCGGTGCCGTGCTCGTAGAGCGCGATCAGCACCTTGTGGCAGTACGACGACAACGGATGGTAGTAGAGGGTCAGGGGCATGGTCGGACTCCTTGGGGCAACGCGCCGGTCTTGCCGTACGGCGGCTCAGAACCGCCAGGTCGCGCCGCCGCCGATGATGTGCAGGGCACTGTCCTTGAAGGTGCCGGACAGGGTCGTGCCGGAACGCCGCTTGGTCTGTTCGTCGTCCATGTCGCCGAGCCAGACCAGGGTGTAGGCCAGGTGCACGTCCAGGCCTTCGTCGATCTGATAGTTCACCCCGGTCGCCAGCCGCCAAGTGTCGCCCATCGGGTTGTCGACGGTGCGGTCCTTGTCGTCCACGGCCGAGCTGTCGTAGCCCAGGCCCATGTTCCAGCGCCATTGGCGGGTGGCCTGGTACTGCGCGCCGACGGAGGCGTGCCAGGTGTCCTTGTAGTGCCGGTCCACGGTGCGGTCGACGCCGCCGGCGTTGCTGTCGACCTCCACGCCGATGTTGCCGAAGTCGCTCCAGTCCTGCCAGCCAAGGCTGCCCAGCAGTTTCCATTGCGGGGTCAGGTCATGGGCCACGCTCAGCAGCACGGTCTGCGGCACGTTCATGTCCAGTTCCAGGTCGTCGACATCCAGACGGCGCAGGGCGGCATTGATGATCGGGTTGCTGACGTTGCGCACATGGGGCTTGTCCTTGAACTCCAGCCGCACCTTGCTGGTGTAGGCCAGGCCGATCCGGGTGCGCTCGTCGAGCGTGTAGAGCAGGCCCAGGTTGACCCCCGTGCCGACGTCGGTGTCCTTGTATTCCAGTTGGCCGTCGGGCCGGTCCGCCAGGCCGAGCAGGTTGTTGTCGATGGCCATTTCGGTGCGGTAGTAGCCGTACACGATGCGCGGGCCGATGCCCACCGAGAGCCGGTCGGTGAAACGGTGGGCGACGGTGGGCTGGAACGACACGCCGATCACCGCCGCTTCCTGGGTGAAATAGCGCCCGGCCCAGTCATCGTCGTAGTCCAGGGCCAGGCCGAAGTTGCCGTACATGCCGAAGCCGATGGCCGAGCGGTCGTCGAGCTGGTGGCTGACGAAGAAGCTCGCGCCCGGCAGCCATTGCAGCGCATTGCCGCCTTCGTTGCCGTCGAAGCCGTTGCGGCTGTCGCGGGAGAAGGACAGGTCGCCGAGTATCACTTGGGCGTTGGCGCTGATCTGGGTGCCGGCAAGCTCAGTGATCCCGGCGGGGTTGCTCATCAGCACGCTCGGGTCGCTGGCCAGCGCGGCGGCCCCGGCGTTGGCCAGACCGTTGCCTTCCTGGCCGGCTTCGTAGATCAGGATGCCGCCGGCGACGGCGTCCGTGGCCAGGAGGCCGAACAGCCAGGGCAGGGCACAGAGGCAGGACGCCGGAGCACCGCACACTCGGGTTCCATGCATGCATCGTTCCTCGTGGCGCCGGTGCGCCATCGGTGGCGTTCAAACGGTCAGGTAAAGGTAGACCCTGCGGCCGGGTTGTCGAGCCGCGCCGTCGGCGGCGTGCCCGTCTGACAACCCCGGTGCCTGGACTACGCTGCGATCTGTATGGGTTTCCTCACCCGGTGAACGAAGGAATCGGCGCATGCGCAGGCCGGCGCGGCGGGCTCAGCGGCCGTGGGCAGCGTCGGCGAGCTGACCGGTGTCCACCCGCACGAACACCGAATCGCCGACGGCGGTCAGGGTGTCGCCGGCGTAGACCTCGCAGATGACGCGGGTCTTGCGCCCGACGTCGCCTTCCACCCGGGCCTTGAGCGTCAGCGGCACGCCCATCGGCGTCGGCTTGATGAACTTGAGGCCCAGGTTGCCGGTGACGCAATCGATGCGCGGCAGGCTGCCGGGGTCGCGCCGCTCGTTGCGGTAATGGTAGGCCATGGCCGTCCAGTTGGAGTGGCAGTCCACCAGCATCGCGAGCAGCCCGCCGTACACCAGTTCCGGCCAGCCGCAGTACTTGGCCTCGGGCAGGTGCTCGGCCATGACGTGCACGCCGTCTTTGTGCCAGAAACTCTTGACGTGCAGCCCGTGGGGGTTGCGGCCGCCGCAGCCGTAGCAGACGCCTTCCGGTGCCGCGGTGTCTTGCAGGGAAATGCCGGGGGTGGACATGCCTCGATCTTCCTTAACGTGAGTGTCGAACCGGGCGATTCTAACCCTGATCCGCGCACAAGGACGATCCGCCGTCGCACAGGCTGCGACGGCAGGCAAAAAAAAGCCGCCAGGTCGGCAGCGAAGTGAAGAGCACGCGAGGTGTGGGTTCAGTATGGCGGCCTGAAAATGACAGCGTCATGACAGACGTTGCCCGACCGGCAGCCTGCCCGCGTCATCAGGCTGTCATCGATCCCGGGGCACACTGCGCGCAAACCGGTTTGCGCATCCCGCGCCGGGTGCCCTGAAGGATCCCTCCATGAAAGAAGACGCCTCCCTGTTCGCCGCCATCGACCTGGGTTCGAATGCGTTTCGCATGATGATCGGGCAGTCGCTCCGGCACAGCCGGGGACTCGTCATTCAGGAGGTCAAGACCCTGCGCGAGCCGGTGCGCCTGGCCGAGGGGTTCGACGGCGGCGCGCTGGACGAGATGGCCCTGGACCGCGGTTGGCAGGCCTTGGCCCGGTTCGGCAAGAAACTGCGCGGCTTCGAGGCCGGCCGGGTGCGGGCGGTGGCCACCAGCGCCGTGCGCGAGGCGGACAACGCGCCGCTGTTCCTGGCCAGCGCCGAGCGCCACCTGGGGTTCCCGATCGATGTCATCTCCGGGCACGAAGAGGCCCGGCTGGTGTATGCCGGCGTCGCGCACGCCATCCCTTGCGCCGAGGACATGCGCCTGGTGGTGGACATCGGTGGCGGCTCCACCGAACTGATCCTGGGGCAGGGCACCCGGCCCTTGCTCACCGAAAGCATCGCGGTCGGCAGCGGCACCCTGGGCGCCCGTTACTTCAGCGGGGGCGAGCTGTCTGCGGCGGCGCTGCTGGAGGCCGAGCGGGTGGCGATCCTGCAGTTCGAGAAGGTCGCCCGGCGCTACCGGGCCCAGGGTTGGCAGCAGACCATCGGCTCGTCGGGCACCGCGCGCATGCTGGCCAAGGTGCTCAAGGCCAACCGGCTCAACGACGACGGTTTGGGCGGCATCACCTACGGCGGTTTGCTGCGGCTGTCGCTGCGCCTGCTGGAGGTCAAGAACGTGCGCCAACTGAAGCTGGCCGGGCTGCAGCCCCATCGGCACGGCATCCTGCCCGGCGGGCTGGCGGTGATGTTGGCCGCCTTCAAGGTGTTCGGCATCGCGCGGATGATGCCGTCGGAACCCGGCCTGCGCCTGGGCGTGCTGCACGGCCTGATGTCCCGCCACTGACCGCGCAGGCGGCAATGGCCGGATCGGCGCAACGGCTCCATACTCCATCGGCTGTTGATCTTTCCGACATCACGCGGGTGAAGAGAGGAGCACGACCATGGGCAACAAACCGACGATCATTCTGGTGCACGGGTTCTGGGGCGGCGCTGCGCACTGGGGCAAGGTCATCATCGAGCTCGCAGGCAAGGGCTACACGGACCTTCACGCGGTGGAGATGCCGCTGACCTCGCTGGCCGACGACGCCGAGCGCACCCGCAAGATGATCGCGCAGCAGAGCGGGCCGGTGCTGCTGGTCGGCCACTCCTACGGCGGCGCGGTGATCACCGAGGCGGGCAACCGGCCGAATGTCGTCGGCCTGGTCTACATCGCCGCGTTCGCGCCGGATGCCGGCGAGAGCCCCGGCGGCCTGACCCAGCAGCACCTGCCCGCCGCTGCGCCGAACCTGGCGCCGGACAGCGACGGCTACCTGTGGCTCAAGGCCGACAAGTTCCACGAGAGCTTCTGCCAGGATCTGAGCGCCGAGGAAGGGCTGGTCATGGCCGTCACCCAGAAGGCGCCGGTGGCCAGCACCTTCGGCGATGCGATCAGCGTGCCGGCGTGGCGCAGCAAGCCGTCCTGGTATCAGATTTCCAGCCAGGACCGCATGATCCATCCGGACAATCAGGCGTTCATGTCGTCCCGGCTCGGGGCCAGGAAGGTCATCACGCTGGACGCCAGCCATGCTTCGCTGGCGTCGCGGGCCGCCGAGGTGGCCGCCCTGATCGACGAGGCGGCCAGCGCGGGCTGAGTGCCGGCGGCAAAAGGCCCTCGGGCGGTCAGCCGGCCTCGGGGTCTTCGGCGACGGCCGGCGGCGCGAGGGGCGTCGCCTGGTAGACCAGCAGTTGCCACTGCTCGCCGGTCTTTTGCCATGCCGTGAGCGTGCGGTTGTGCAGGTGCTTCCTGACGCCGCACGAGGTGACCGTGGCGTCCAGTTCGCCGAACGCGATGGCAAGTTCGCCGACCCGGGTCACCTTGTCGATCTGGTGGGTGAGGGCGTGATAGACGAATTGCTTGGCGCGGCATTTCCCCAGATAGCTCTTGAGGTCGTCGACGGCGCCGCTGGCGTGGATGTACGTCAGGTCGGGGTGGAACAGGTGGCTGAAAATGTCCAGATGGCCGCCGAGCATGGCGGCGCTGCGCTGGGCGTCGCAGGTGCGGATCACCAGGTCGATCTGATCGTTATGCGCCATCGCCTGATCTCCGTGCCGCCGTCACGATGATTTCAATGAGCAGTTTGCCGCCCAGGTCCACGCCGTAGCAGGCCCGCTGTGGCCAGTGCTGCGGATCCTCGCCGAGCCAGCGGGCCCAGAGTCCGTCGACGAGGGGCTTGTCGCGCATGTCCGCCAGCAGCACCTGGGCCGACAGCATCCGCGAAGGGTGCGATCCGAGTTGTTCGAGGTTGGCGCTCAGGGCCGCCAGTGCCTGTTCGGTCTGGCCGGCAATGTCCAGGGCGGTGTCCGGCGAGGTCGCCACGGTCCAGACGAGGTCGGCGTATGCGCTGGAACGGCTACGCCCTGCGTGGCCGCTTGGGACGCGTTCAATGTTGTGCATGGGAGCTTCATCCAGGTTGAAGGGGGCGGAAGCCGGCGTCGGCCGGCCTCCGTGGAGCGCGGTCAGACCGGTTGGGTGGCCTCTTCGGCGGCGATGGCGGCCTGCACGCTCGGGCGTGCTTCGATCCGGTTCATGAACGACGCCAGTTCCGTCCAGTTCTTGATGTCGATGTTGAAGAACGGCAGCCACTTGAGCACGGTGAACAGGTAGGCGTCGGCCAGGCCGAAGGCGCCCAGCAGGTAGTCCTTGTTCACCAGTCCGCGGTTGAGGTAGTCCAGGCGCTTGAACAGCTTCTGGCGGAAGATTTCCTTGACCGGTTCCGGCAGGTCGCCGTTGAACAGCGGGGCGCTGCCGCCGTGGATTTCCGAGGTGATGAAGTTCAGCAGTTCCTGCAGGCGGGTGCGCGCCCAGGTGCCGTTGGCCGGCGCCAGCGTGTTGCCGGGCACCAGGTCCGCCAGGTACTGGACGATCGCCGGGCCTTCGGTCAGCACTTCGCCGTTGTCCAGCACCAGGGCCGCGACGTAGCCCTTGGGGTTGATGTCACGGAAATCGCGGCCGTCGGCGGTGTCCTTGGTCTTGTTGTTGACCCGGATCAGCTCGAACGGCAGGCCCAGTTCGCGCAGCACGATGTGAGGCGACAGGGAGCAAGTCATCGGGGCAAAGTACAGTTTCATGGTCTCTCCTCATAGGCGGGCAACGGTTGCCCGGGCGTGTGGCCGTTCCGGCTCCGGAACGGCTGTGAACCTTGTTCCAGACATAGTGGTGGCATGTCATCGTTCGGTAAAATTACGATCCTATGCACCCATCATTAGGTGCCCTTATGGTCGTTCAGGCGACTTTCGCTTCCGTACTGCGAACCGTCATCGGGATGTTGCTGGCCAGGGTCGACTTGCGGATCTCGTTGAGGAACGCCTGGGCCGAAGGGGTGCGTTCGCCGGACGGCGAGCAGACCAGGCCGAACTCGCGGTAGATCGGCTTGCTCAGTTCGAAGACCCGCATGCCGCGGCGATCCACCGGCAGGGTCGAGGCCGGCACGATGGAAATGCCCATGCCTTCGCTGATCAGCGCGAACGCCGTGGTCCAGTCGCGCACGCTGATCTTGATGTCCTTGAGCTTCAGGCCCTCGCGCTCGACCAGCGACTGGCCGTTGAGGTGGCAGCCGCCGGTCGCGAGGATGAAGGGTTCGTCCACCAGGTCCTTGAGCGCCACGGTGCTGGCCGAGGACCGGCGGGCCAGGTCGTGGGTCGCCGGCACGGCCGCCACCCAGGAGTCGCGCCCCAGCAGCACCGCGCCGCGCGAAGGGCAGGGGTTCATCACCACGCCCAGGTCGACGCTGCTGTTGGCCAGCCACTGCTCGACCTCTTCGTCCGTGCCTTCCAGCGACACGATCTCGATGCCCGGGTGCAGCCGGCTGAAGCTCTGCAGCAACGGCGGCAGCAGGTTGGCGAACACGGAAGGGAAACTGGCCAGCTTGATCCGCCCCAGATGGCAACCGCGCGAAGCGTCCACCAGGTTCTGGATCGACTCGAACTCGGCCAGCATGCGCCGGGCGCGGTCGATGATTTGCTGACCGATGGCGGTGGCGCTGGTCTGTCGGCGGTCACGCACGAACACTTTGACCCCCAGGGCCTCTTCCATTTGGGTCAGGGCCTGGCTGGCCCCGGACTGGGTGATGCCGTACCGCTCGGCGGCGCGGGAAACGTTCTCGGCGTCGGCCACGGCGACCAGCAGGCGCCAATGCATCAGGTTCATCATTTCAGTAGCTCCTCTTATGTTCGGGTAATCGATTTCTAATTTTACGAAGGGTCTGCGCAGCCTCAGGATCGGTTCCCGAATACACAGTGAGGTGTCGCAAAGTGCACAAAACCCGGTCAATGGAAGTGACGGTCGGCCCCGCCTCGGCAGTCCCGGTGCTGGTGAGCGTGGCCTTGAGTTCGTTCATGGTTGCGTTGGATGTCACCGCGCTCAACGTGGCGCTGCCGAGCATCGGCCGTGACCTGGCGGCGGGCATGGACCGCCTGCAATGGATCGCCGGGGCCTACACCCTGGTGTTCGCCAGCCTGCTGCTGTCCGCCGGTGCGCTGAGCGACCGGCTGGGGGCCTGGCGCGTGTTCATGTCGGCGTTGCTGGTGTTCACCTTGTCGTCGGTGGCCTGCGGCCTGGCGCAAGGGGTGGCGGCGCTGATCGCCGCCCGGGCCGTGCAGGGCATCGGCGCGGCGTTGATGCTGCCCAGCTCCATGGCCTTGCTGGTCGAGGCCTACCCGGATACGGGACGGCGCGCCAAGGCAGTGGCGTTGTGGGGCGGGATCTCGGCCACCGCGCTGGTCGCCGGGCCCTTGTTGGGCGGCGCGCTGGTGGAGCTGTTCGACTGGCGTTCGATCTTCTTTCTGAACGTGCCGTTCTGCCTGATTGCGCTGGCGGGCTGCGCGATGCGCCCCAGCCGCCTGAGCGTGCAGCCGCGTTCGCTCGACTGGCCGGGGCAACTGCTGTCGGCGCTGGCGCTGGTGTCGCTGGTGTTCGCCCTGATCGAAGGGCCGGTGCTGGGCTGGGGCACCCGTTGGGTGGCCGGTGCGCTGCTGGCGGCGCTCGTGTCGGCCGTCGCCTTCATCGTGTCGCAGCAGCGCCGGCCGGAACCGATGTTGCCGCTCAATCTGTTCGCGTCCCGGACGTTCTCCGCCGCCATCGGCGCCGGCTTCCTGCAGACCCTGGCCTACTACGGCAGCCTGTTCGCGCTGCCGTTCGCGTTGCAGGCCCAGGGCCGCACGCCGGTGGAGGTCGGTGTGGCGATGATCCCGATGACCGTCGCGACCGGCGTGATGGCCAGCCTGTCCGGGCGCCTGTCCAATGCCTTCGGCGCGCGCAGCGTCGGGGCGGCGGGGATGCTCTGCGGATCGCTCGGGGCGGCGTCTCTGGCGCTGTACGGAATGGACCGGATCGGCCTGGCGCTAGGCGGGCTGTTGATCGGCCTCGGCGGCGCGACCTTGCCGGTGATCGTCGGCGCGTGCCTGGCCAGTGTGCCCAGCGGCAAGGTCGGGGTCGGCTCCGGGGTGCTCAACGCCGCGCGCCAGTGCGGCGGAGTGACCGGCATCGCCCTGCTCGGGGCCACCCTGGACGGGCCGGGCCGGGCGGGTGCGGCGTTGTCGATCATCGCCCTGGCGTTTCTGGCGGCGGGGCTGTTGACGGTGTTGCGCTTGTACACCGTGGAAGTCGACACGGTGAGTGAATGCTGACCGGCGAGCCGAGGCGCGCCGGAGGGTATTGCAATGAAACAACGTCGCGCCGCCTGCCCCGAAGGTTTCAGGCAGGCGACGGCAACGTTGCGGTTAACGGGTCAGATTGTGAAAGAGCGTTCGGCACGGGCGACGCCGGGGATCAACCCCAGCGCCGCACCGTGCCGCTGTCCAGGCCAAGCAGATCGAGCATCCGGCCCACCGTGTGGTCCACCATCTCATCGATGGACTGCGGACGGGCATAGAAGGCCGGCACCGGCGGCATCAGCACGCCGCCCATTTCGCAGACCTGGGCCATGCTGCGCAGGTGGCCCAGGTGCAGCGGCGTTTCGCGCACCATCAGAATCAACGGGCGGCGTTCCTTGAGGGTCACGTCGGCGGCGCGGCTGAGCAGGCTGCCGGTGATGCCGCTGGCGATCTCCGACAGGCTCTTGACCGAGCAAGGCGTCACCACCATCCCCAGGGTCTTGAACGAGCCGCTGGAAATCGACGCGCCGATGTCCGCCGGGTCGTGCACGAAGCTGGCCAGGGCCTTGACGTCCGCCACTTTCAGGTCGGTCTCGTGGGCCAGGGTGACCTGGGCCGAACGGGTCATGATCAGGTGGGTCTCGATTTCGAGCTCGCGCAGCAGCGTCAGCGTGCGTACACCATAGACCACGCCGCTGGCGCCGCTGATGCCCACCACGATGCGCCGTTGCCCGTTACTCATGGGCGTCCACCGTCGTATCGAAGGCCGTGATCGCCGGAACCTCGCCCGGCAGGCCGAGCTCACTCCAGCGTTCGCGCACGCGCTCGTAGACCGACGGGCGCAGCAGCGTGCGGGTCGGGAAGTTGCGGATGTCGCGGTAGTCCTTGCAGGCGTTGATCAACGCCTTGGAGCCGAAGAAACGCTTGGACGGCGGGTTCTGCGCCGGATCCAGCGGCGAGCCGCGGGTGTTGCGCAGGATGTCGATGTCGTCGCTGGGCGTGGCCCGGGTGGCCATGGCCCACAGCACCTGGTTCATGTCGGTGGGGTCGACGTCTTCGTCCACGGCCACGATCCATTTGGTGATGTAGGCGCCGCCCGGCACCTGGCCGGCCAGCGCCAGCGCCTGGGCGGCGTGCCCGGCGTATTTCTGCTCCAGGCTGATGACGATCATGCCGAAGGCCCCGGCGGCGGCCGGCGGGCAGTACACGCCCTTGATCCCCTGGATGCCCAGCTTGTCCAGGTCGTTCCAGATCTTGGCCGAGCGGATCGTGGAGAAGAACGCGCTTTGCTCGTTCGAGGGGAAGTCGGCCATCAGTGCGTTGGTCAGGATCGGCCGGGTGCGGTAATGCAGGGCGGTCACCTCGATCAGCGGGCAGTCGATGTCCTTGTAGCCGTAGTAGCCGGTGAACTCGCCGAAAGGGCCTTCCTCACGGGTGGAGCCGGGGCGGATGACGCCTTCGATGACGATCTCCGCCGCGGCGGGAATCAGCAGGTCCGAGTGTCTGGCCTTCACCACTTCGATGGGCTTGCCCTTGATGCCGCCGGCGAAGTCGTACTCGGACATGCCCGGCGGCAGCGACTGCGAACCGACCACCATCATCAGCGGGTCGATGCCCCAGGCGGCTGCGACGGGCAGCGCCTGGCCCTTGGCCCAAGCCTGGTGGATGTGGCGCAACGCGTCCTTGCCCGGCGCCAGCGACAGGCCGACTTCACGCGGGCCCTGGATCATCATCCGGTAGGTGCCGACGTTCAGGTAGCCCGACTCCAGGTCGCGGGTGAACACCGCGTCGGCGGTGCCGGCGTAGGCGCCGCCGTCCCTGGGCCAATGCTTGGGGATGGGCAGGCGGGTCAGGTCGATGTCGTTGCCGGTGAGGGTGTTCTGGTAGATCGGCGCCTGTTCCTCCGACACCTCCAGCGGGGCGATGCTGTGCCGCAGCTTGTCCTTGGTGCGCCGGATCAGTTCCATGGTCGGCGTGTGCGGCGGCTCTTCCAGGGTGATGGCAGTGCGCGCGACGCTGGGGCCGAAGATGTTCCACAGGTGACGCAGGCCCAGGGGCGAGTCGGGCTGGTCGAACAGCACGGCGGGGGAGGCGGGTTGGCGGGCGACCAGGTAGGTGATGGCGCTCATTTCTTCGAGGGGGTCGACGGCTTCCGAGACGGTCTGCAGTTCGTCGATCCGCTCGGCGCGGGCCAGCCAGTCTCGAAGGTCGGCAACCGGTTCAATCAATTCTTTCATCATCAATGTCCGCAGGAACGGAAAAAAAACGGCGGGCGGATCGCTCCGCCCGCCGCACCGGGATCAACGCTTGTCGATCGAGTACTTTCCAGGCCCCAGCAGGCAAAGGAAAAGGAAGCCGCCGGCGATGCTCACGTTCTTGAAGAAGTGCACGAAGAGCGTGTGGTGCGCCGTAGGGTCGGTGGCGTTCCAGAAGGCATGGCCGATGATCCCGGTGCCGATGGTGTAGACCACGAAGATCGCGGCGATCGGCCGGGTCCAGAAGCCGAACAGCAGCGCCAGGCCGCCGAAGAATTCGACGATGGTGGCCACGATGGCGGTGGTCTCCGGGATCGGCGCGTCCACCGACTTGAGGTAAGTCACGAAGCTGCCGTGGTCGGTGACGTAGGTGAAACCGAAATAGCCGTAGAGGATCAGGATCATGATCCGGGCGATCAGGATCATGGCGTCGCGTTGGTCATCGAACAGCTGATAGCGTAAGTACATTCCATTGCTCACAAGTCAGATTGGGTAAGGGATGGTTTCGGCGGGGGCGCGCACGCCCTGCGGCGTGCTCCGGTCGATCACCTGCGGGTTCACCGCGTTCGCGGCGTTCGGCGCATCGTCGAACACGTCCAGCACATTGCCGGCCGCCAGTTTCGCCATGCGGCTGACCGCCTCGCGGGAGACCCCGGCCAGGTGCGGCGAACAGATCACGTTGGCAAGGCCCGGCAGGCCGCTGAGGTGGGCCGGCGGTTCGGGCAGGAACACGTCCAGGGCCGCCCCGGCGATGCGCTTCTCGGCCAGCAGGCCGTACAGCGCCTGTTCGTCGACGATGCCGCCGCGGGCGGTGTTGATCAGGTACGCATGCGGCTTCATCAGGGCCAGGCGCTGCGCCGACAGCAGACCGACCGTTTCGTCGGTCTTCGGGCAGTGCAGGCTGACGTAGTCGGCGCTGGCCAGTCCCGCCTCCAGCACCGGCACGGGCTCGGCCCCCACCGGCAGGGACTGCGGCGCCAGGTACGGGTCATAGACCTTGACCCGCATGCCCAGCGCCAGGCACAGCGCGGCGACCCGCGCACCGATCCGGCCGCAACCGATCAGCAACACCTCACGGCCTTCCAGCTCGGTGGGCAGGTAGTCGTAGCGCTGGTGCCAGTCGCCGCTGCGCACCAGGCCGGTGAGCGCCTCGGTGCGCTTGGCCAGCGCCAGCATGAACCCCAGCGTGTGTTCGGCCACGGCGCGGTGGTTGGCGTTGGCGCAGACCATCACCGGCACGCCGGCGGCGGTCATGGCCGGCACGTCCACCGCGTCGAACCCGACGCCGATCCGCGAGACCACCTGCAGCCCCCGCGCCCGCTCCAGTTCGGCGGCGCCGAACTTGGTCAGGCCCAGGATCACGCCATGCACGGCATCGAAGCTTTCGAGCAGGGCCTGGAAGCGGCCCTGCTCGATGATGTTGTGGAATTCCACCACTTCGATGTCGTCGCGCTCGCGCAGCATGCGCTTGCCTTCGTCCCCCAGGATGTGGGCGACCAGTACGCGCTTCTTGCTCATGCGACGTGCTCCTTTCCGGCGTCACGGGCGAAGAACTCGCCGTCGTTGACGCCGATGCGGTACATCACCCGCTCGGCCTCCCGCGGCAGCTCCGTGGCGCAGTGCCACACCGAGCGGTTGTCCCAGATCAGCAGGTCGTTGGGTTCCCACCGGTAATGGAAGATCCGTTCCGGCGTCAGGGCAAACGCGGTCAGCTCGTCGAGCAGCGCGCGGCTTTGCTCCTGCGCATAGCCGCTGATGCGCGTGGTGTAGCCGGGGTTGACGTACAGGCTTTCGCGGCCGGTGCGCGGGTGCACCGCGACGGTCGGGTGGGTGCTGGCCGGGAAGTGTTGCTCCAGGCGGCTGAAGATCTCCTGGATCGACTCGCCGACATCGTCTTCCTTGACCTTGTAGGTCCAGCGCACGTCATGCACGGCCTGACGGTTGCGCACCCGTTCGTACAGCTCACGCGGCAGGTCGTCGTAGACCGATTGCATGTCGACGAACAGGGTGTCGCCGCCGGTCTCGGGCAGTTGCCGGGCGTGCAGCATGGTCAACGGCAACGGCTCGGCCAGGTAGCTGGAGTCGCTGTGCCACATGTTGCCCAGCTTGCGCGCGCCGACGGCGCCCGCGCCGTTGCGGTTGTTGATCACCAGGATGTTCGGGTAGGCCGGGTCGTGGTAACTCTTGAGCTTGAACTGTTCGAGCTCACCGAAACACGCCGCGAACTGCTGGTAGCCCTCACGGGTCAGCGTCTGGTTCTTCACCGCGACCACTTTGCGTTCATAGACCAGTTCCTGAAGGGCGCGAATCTCGCCCAGGGAGGCCGTGTTGATATCGAAGTCCGTCACTGCCGTGACGAAACTGTCTGCCAGATCCGTTCGCTTCACGTTGGTTTCTCCTGCGGCGACGTCGGTCAAACGGCCAGGGCGGCCGGTTGCCGGCCGGCGGCTGCGGTGTCCGTGTTCGATTCGCTGCTCTTGAGCATCAGGCTCAGGTCGAGGATGTCGGACGGGTTGTGCGCCGAAGTGACCGACATGCGCAGCGCCGCCTGACCGCGCGGAACGGTCGGGAAGAACACCACGGAGGTGTAGTGGCCCTGTTGCAGCAGGTACTCGCCCTTGGCGATGGCTTCCTGTTCGTTGCCGATGCGCACGATCCGGATCGGCAGTTCGCTGCCGCTGGTTTCGGTCGGGATCAGGTGGTCGAACAGCTTCATGTTGTTGCGCAGCGCATGCTGCAGCTTGTGCAGTTCCGGCGTGGCGTGGATCTCGGCCGATGCCAGCGCGGCGCCCACCGCCGCCATGTTCGGCGCGCAGGAGAAGCCGTAGGTCGGCGCGTAGCGGCGGATCGAGTTTTCGATGTCACGTGTGCCCAGCATCAGCAGGCCGCCCGCCGCGCCGTAGCCTTTGCCCAGGGAGGCGGCGACGATGGTGTTGCCGTCCAGGCCGTCCAACTGCGAACGCACGAAACCTTCACCGTGGTGGCCGACCACCGAGATCCCGTGGGCGTCGTCCAGGTAGACGAACAGGCCGTACTTGTCCTGCAGGGCGCGCAGTTCGCGCACCGGCGCCGCGCCGCCCATCGAGTAGGCGCCGTCACCGACGTAGGCCACCTTGCGGCCGCTCTGGCACAGGCGCTCCAGGTGTTCGAGGTCGTTGTGTTCGATGACGATCACGTCGGTTTCCTCGCGCAGCACCGGAATGTGGTACTGCAGGGTCACGTGGGCGAAGCGGTCGAAGGCGATCAGCGGTTTCTCGCCGCCGGTGAACAGGCCGGCGGCCAGCAGGGGCAGGGCGCCCATGTTGGCGGCGGCCACGGTCGGGAAGACCACCACGCCGTTGACGTCGAACAGCTTGGCCAGCGTGTGCTCCAGGCGCGCCAGCGGCTCGGCGGAGAGACGGGTGCGGGCCACGGAGAAGTGCACCGAAGGCACTTCGTCCATCGACGCCTTGGCGGCGGCGAGCACTTTGGGGTGGGCGTCCAGGTTGAGGTAGCCGCAGCGGGTGTAGTCGATCACTTCCTTGCCGCTGGTGGCGATTTCGATGCGGCGGTTGTCAAGCACGCGGCAGGAAACCCCCATCAGGCCTTTTTCGTACGCGGCGTCGAAATGTGGGCGGCTGATTTCGGCCATTCGGGAGGCATTGCGCGCTTTCAGTTGTGGAGCTTTTTCGTCCGGGCTGTTGTTGATTTCAACTGTCTTGTTCACGGCGATCTCATCCTATGAGTGGGCGTTTTCAGGCCGTTGTGGCCTGAAAGCGACGCTAGGATCCTCGACCGCCGAAACATTTTGCAAAGGACTTCTTGGGTGCTACCTTATGACAAAATCTCATGAGCATTAACACAGCTAATGGTCGCCAGAATTCCCTCCCTCAATGGATTGAGAGCGTTCGAGTCTGCCGCTCGCCATATGAGTTTCACCAAGGCCGCCGAGGAACTGAACGTCACTCAGACGGCCATCAGCCATCAGATCCGCCGGCTGGAGGACGAACTGGGCATCCGCCTGTTCCTGCGCCTCAAGGACGGCCTGGCACTGACCACCGAAGGCCACGCCTATCTGCCCGGCATCCGCTCGGCCTTCCATGAACTGCGCTATTCCACCGAAATGCTGCGTGAGTCCTGCAACAACAGCGCGTTGACCATCAGCACGCTGGTCTCGCTGGCGTCCAAATGGTTGTTGCCGCGCCTGGCGTCCTTCCAGGATGCGTTCCCCAATATCGATGTGCGCGTCACCGCTTCCACCGAACTGGTGGACTTTCGCAAGGGCGGCATCGACGCGGCGATCCGCTACGGGTTCGGTGACTGGAAAGGCCTGCGGGCCGACTGGCTCATGTCGGACGAGATCTTTCCGGTGTGCAGCCCCAAGCTGCTGACCGGGCCCAAGGCCCTGAAAAGCCCCGTCGACCTGGCCAACCACACCTTGCTGCAAGTCAGCGGCATGACCAGCAACGACTGGAACATGTGGCTGAGCGCGGCAGGGCAGCCGAAGAAGCTGGCCGAGGGTACGCGGCTCACCTTCGACCTGGCCATGATGGCGGTGCAGGCCGCCATCGACGGGCTGGGCGTGTGCATCGGCCGCTCCACCTACGTGGACGACGACCTGAAGGCCGGCAAGCTGGTGGCGCCGTTCAACCTCAAGCTCAAGTCCGACCTGGGCTTCTACCTGGTGACGCCGCTGGAGATCGCCGACTCGAAAAAGGTCGTGGCGTTCCGCACCTGGCTGATCGACCTGGTGCAGAGCGGCGAACAGCCCGTCGTGGCGCCGCTCTGAGACGGACTTTGTATGCGCCTGTATCCAGGGCGCCGATCGATACATTGGCTTGACGAACAGCCATTGCCCGACACATCGGCAATACATGGCCGGTTCAAGGTAGGAGGGGTCAACCACTGCTTTGAAGAGGACACACCATGCGACGTCATCTGAATACGCTTTCTGCTGTTGCACTGGCCTGCGTGGCCGGTCTGGCGCAAGCCGCGCAACCGGCACCCGCCCCGCAGAACTGGCAGCAAGGCCTGAGCCGCACGGACCTGGTGCGCCAGGACTTGGGCACCGCCGACCGCGAAGTCATCCAGGCCCGGGTGGATTTCGCGCCGGGCATCACCTCGCCCCGGCACGCGCACCCCGGCGTCGAAGTGGCCTACGTGATCAGCGGCACGTTCGAGTACCGACTCGAAGGCCGGGATCCGGTCACGCTCAAGGCCGGCGATTCGCTGTTCATCCCTGCCGGGGTGGCGCACATCGCCAAGAACATCGGCACCGACAAGGGCTCGGAACTGGCGACCTATATCGTCAAGAAGGGCGAGCCGCTGCTGATCCTCAAAGAGTGAGCCCCGGCGCCTGAAACACGAAAAGGCCTGCCATGGCGGCAGGCCTTTTCATGGTCGCTCGGGTCAGACCAGATTGATCGTGACCGCGATGTTGCCCCGGGTCGCCTTGGAGTACGGGCAGGTCTGGTGGGCGGTGTCCACCACGGCGCGGGCCACCGCCGGATCCAGCCCCGGCAGGCTGACGTTCAGGCGGGCCTGCAGGAAGAAGGCGTTTTCCTCCTTGCAAAGGTCGATTTCGGTGTCGACCGCCACATCGGCCGGCAGACGAACCTTCAGCGCTGCCGCAGCCTTGCCCATTGCCCCGATGAAGCAGGCCGACCAGCCGGCCGCCAGCAACTGCTCGGGGTTGGTGCCGGCGCCGCCGGAACCCGGAGGCGAGAGCTTGATGTCGAGGTTGCCGTCGCTGCTGCGCGCGGCGCCGTCACGGCCGCCGGTGGTGCGGGTCTTGCCGGTGTACAGCACGGTGTCGTTGGAATGGGTCATGGGATGTTCGCCTCTGTGTGAGTCGAAGCCGGTCGGCTTCGATGGGGCACACTCTGGCAGCGGCATGTATTGGGGATGTGTCGCGCAGGGGGGGGTTGTGTATCGTTGTGTAGATCGCGTGAGGGCGGCCGGCCACAGCAGACGCGGCCGGCCCCCTACAGCCTCCGGATGCGAGGGTTCAGACTAGATCCGGTGGATCTGGGTGATGTGCGGCTTGCCGTTGATCGGCGCGTAGATCTCCACGATCGCTTGCCAGCTGCCTGGCGAGCCAGGCAGCGTGGCTTTCGACAGATAACGGTAGTTGGTGCCGTTGACGACCTGGGTCGAAACCTCTTCGGGCGCGTAGTTCACGCCGACGAAGCCGGCCAGGGCTTCCTTGAACACTTCCTGATCCTTCGGCGTCAGTTTGTGGTACGGAGTCCATCCACCAACGAGATGTGCTTGAGCTGTCATGAATTAAATCTCCATATTTAAGTTCCTACTCGTCTGGCTTTTCGGAGTTCGCCCCGTCTATTCAATGGTTTCCGGCATCCATGTCCTGAAGGTTTTCCGTGCGCCCCTGCATGTGGTGGAACGGGGCATCCGGGAAAACACGGATATGACCCTACGGTCAGTGTGGGGGAGTGTAGGTCAGGGGCGGGAAGGATCAAGGCAAAGGCACAGAAACAGTGAGAACGCGCCGACCTGTCGCCTCGCCCATGACAGGCACGGCTTGCGGATCGGCTTTAGGAAATTTCCTACAAATCGCCGAGATAAATCCTTCGCTGCCGGTTAAACGCACTTGCGAGAATTTTCACCTCAAGTCATTGCGAGTAGTTGACGAGATGTGTGTACCCAGCGTTTTGGTTTTGGAGGGTCAATCGTTTCAGCGTGGCACGTTGGTGAAGGCTCTCCAGTATCTGGGCGTCAACGACATTCTGCAGGCGAGCGACAGCGAACAGGCGATGGTGCAGATCAGCCGGGTGGGGGGCGTCGACATCGTGCTGTGCGACCTGAGCCATTCGGCCATCAACGGTCTGGAGTTCTTGACCCGGGTCGGCGAAGGCGGATTGGCGCGGGCGGTGGCGCTGTGCAGCGACCTGCGGCCGGAGCTGCGCCGTGCGGTCGAGCAGATGACCTGCCTGTCGGGGATGCAGATGCTGGGCGTCCTGAGCAAGCCCACGCAACTGTACGCGTTGCAGGAAATCCTCAATCGCTACACCCGTCGGTGGCTGGCCGCCGAAGCCGAGCCGGTGCCGCCCGCCAGGCTGCCGAGCGAAGAGGACGTGCGCCGGGGTCTGGCCCAGGGTGAGTTCAAGGCCTGGTTCCAGCCCAAGTTCGATCTGAAGACCGCCGAGCTGGCCGGGGCGGAGGCCCTGGTGCGCTGGCAGCATCCCGACAAGGGGCTGCTGTTGCCCAAGGACTTCCTGGCCGCCGTGCTGGCCTACGACCTGATCGATGAAATGCTCCGCCAACTGCTGGAGCAAGGCATGGCGCTGTTGCATGCCTTGCACGACGCCGGCCTGCGCCTGGAACTGGCGTTCAATCTCCATGCCTCGCAATTGGCGCGCAACGACCTGATCGATCACATCGATCGGCTGCTGGGCGTCCATGGTTTCCCGGGGGCGACGTTATTGTTCGAAGTGGCCGAAAACGGCTTGCTGGATGTTCCGCGAACCACCCGGGAAAACCTGATCCGCCTGCGCATGATGGGCTGCGGCCTGTCGATCGATGATTTCGGCATGGGCTTTTCGTCGTTGACGCTGCTCTGCCAGCTGCCGTTCAACCAGCTCAAGCTCGACGGCCAGCTTGTGCGCTCCATCGACGATCCGCGCACCCATGCGATGGTCAGCAGCACCGTGGCCTTGGCGCGTGCGCTGAACATGAGCCTGGTGATCGAAGGCGTCGGCAGCCGCGCCATCCGCGACGGCCTGGTGGCGATGGGGTGTTCGTTCGGCCAGGGTTTCCACTTGGCGCGCCCTATGGAGGCCGGGCGGCTGCTGCGGTGGCTGCAAGCGCCGGAGTCACCCGCCTGAGCGTGGCAGCCCCGCTTCATGAATTGTCCGATTCAACTGCCTGATGACTGAATCAAGCAGGCAGCATTAGCCAGTGATTTGTTCCATACTTTTGTGATGCATGGCCCATTCGTCACTGGTATTTCCTGTGCGTACCGCAGTGAGGTTCAAATGCATAAAGCGTTGGTTGTAGACGATCATCCGTTCATCCGGGCGACAGTGAAGGTGCTGCTTGAACGCGAGCAGTTCGAAGTCGTCGCCGAGGCCGACAACGGCGCCGATGCCGTGCAGATGGCGCGCAGGCACCAGCCGGAGCTGATCCTGCTGGACATCGCCATGCCCAGCCTCGACGGCCTGGAAGTCATCAACCGGATCAGTGCGCTGAAACTGTCGAGCAAGATCCTGGTGCTGACCTCTCAGTCGGCGGCGTTCTACGCCATGCGCTGCATGAAGGCGGGCGCGGCGGGCTACATCTCGAAAACCGATGAACTGAGCGAACTGAGCAAGGCCATCAAGGCATTGATGGCCGGCTATACCTTTTTTCCCAACCTTGCCGGAAACTCCGTACGCCGCAGCGACATCGACTCCACTGAGCTTGAGATGATCCGCGGCCTGTCGGACCGGGAGCTGGTCATTCTGCAGCAGCTCGCCCGGGGCCTGAGCAACAAGGAGATCGGTGACGCCATGCTGTTGAGCAACAAGACGGTCAGCACCTACAAGACCCGCCTCATCGAAAAGCTCAATGTGAAGTCGGTGGTGTACCTGGCCGACTTCGCCAAGCGCAACAACCTCATCTAGATGAAGACTCTTCTGCGTTGCTGCGCACTGGCTGTCTGTCTGCTCGGCCAGTGGGGGAGCGTTTCGCCGGCGCAGGCGGCGGTGCAGGCCCTGAACCTGTTCGGCCGCTCGACCGGCGAACTGCCGGCGGTCGTGCTGGAGGAGGCGGACTGGCGCTGGCTGCGCAACAAGGGCTCGCTGCGCCTGGGGGCTGCGCTGCCGGACAATGCGCCCTTCGGCATGATCACCGGGGGCCAGGAATACGAGGGCATCACGGCCGACTATGCCGCGCTGCTGGCCGGCATGCTGCACATCAGGATCGATGTGTTTCGTTACGATTCCCGGAACGAAGCGATGCAGGCGCTCAGGGACGGCGAGGTGGACCTGGTGGGCGCCGTCAACAGTTTCGACGGCACCGACCCTGAGCTTGCGCTCACCACGGCCTATGTGCAGGCCCCGTCGGTGCTGGTGACGCGCAGCGGCGCCAGCAAGGCGCTGGCGCCGGACCTGGCCGGCGAACGGCTCGCTATCGTCGATCACCTCCAGCCGACGGATGCGGTCGTCGCGAACTACCCCAAATCGGTGCTTCAGTTCCACACGTCGGCCCAGAACGCCATCGGCGCCGTGGCGTTCAATCAGGCGGACGCTTACCTGGGCGATGCCGTCAGCACCCATTATCTGGTGGGCAAGTACTTCCTCAACGATGTCTACCTGACGACGTTGTCGGGTGTGCTCAGCACGCATTTCTCCTTCGCCCTGAACCAGCGCAACAGTCAGTTGCTGCACATTCTCAACGCCGCGCTGGAGGTGATCCCGATCAGCGACCGGATGGCGATCCTGCGTCGGTGGGGGGCGGGGGACCTCAATGTCGCGGGCCTGGATCCGCTCCCGTTCACCGCCGCCGAACAGCGCTGGATGCAAAACCATCCGCGCCTGACCGTGGCCGTCAACGACGGCCTTCCGCCGGTCTCCTTCTTTGACGGGCAGGGCGAGTTCCGGGGCATCGGCGCCGAGGTGCTGGCCAAGGTCAGCCAGCGCACAGGGCTGAAGTTCGATGTGGTGCGCAGCAGTTCGATGGAAAAACTGATCGAGCAGATCCGGGCCGGCAAGGCGGATCTGATCGCGGCCTTCACCCCCAGCACGGCCCGAGAAGGCGAGCTGCGCTTCACCCGGCCGTACCTGACCAGCCCGTTCGTGCTGATCACTCGGGACCTGCCGGACAGGGCGCAATCGCTGCAAGGCATGGTCGGCAAACGGCTGGCGATGCGCCGCGGCAATGCGCTGCAAGACTACCTCCGCGAGTCCTTTCCGGGCATCCAGCTCATCGAGACCACGACGTCGGCCGAGGCCTTGGCGCTGGTGGACAAGGGCGACGCGGACGGTGCGCTCAATTCGCTGATCAACGGACGCTACATGATCCTGCGCCAGTACCGCGACCGCCTGCGGGTGGCCGCAGTCGTCGGCCCGCTGTCGGCGCCGACCGGGTTCGCCACCGACCGCGGGGCTTTGGAGCTGTACTCGATCCTGGACAAGGCCCTGCAAAGCATTCCCCCGGAAGAGCTGGACGAACTGATGAGCCGCTGGCGCCACGACGTGGTGATCGATAACGACAGCTGGCTGCACCACCGTTCGGCGGTCATTCAGGGGTTTGTCATCTTTGCGCTGTTGCTGATGCTGGCGGCGGTCTGGATCATTCATCTGCGCAAACTGGTGTCCACCCGGGAAAAGGCCGAGCGGGCGCTCAACGACCAGATGGAATTCATGCGCGCCTTGATCGACGGCACGCCCCACGCGATCTACGTGCGCGACCGCGAGGGCCGGCTGATCAGCTGCAACTCGGCCTACCTCGACGCCTTGGGCTTGCCGCGCGAAGCCGTGATGGGCAAGCGGCTGACCGACAGCTCGGTGGTCGGGCATTCCGACGCCCAGACCTTCCAGGCCGAATACATCAAGGTCATGGAGAGCGGCACGCGTTGGATCCAGGACCGCACCTACATCCACAGCGACGGCGTGGTGCACACGGTGTATCACTGGATGCTGCCGTACCACACCAGCGAAGGCGTGGTGATGGGCATCATCGCCGGCTGGATCGACATCAGCGACCGTCAGCGCCTGATGGACCAGCTGCAGAGCGCCAAGAAAAGCGCGGATGACGCCAACCGGGCGAAAACCACCTTCCTGGCGACCATGAGCCACGAGATCCGCACGCCGATGAATGCCGTGATCGGCATGCTCGAACTGGCGATGAAGAAGGCCGACCAAGGCGTCATGGACCGCTTCGCCATCGAGGTCGCCTCGGGGGCGGCGAGGGGCTTGCTGGACCTGATCGGCGATATCCTCGACATCGCGCGGATCGAGTCCGGCCGGCTGTCCCTGACCCCGCAACGGGCCAGCCTGCGCGAGCTGGTCGAGTCGGTGGTGCGCATGTTCGAAGGCGTGGCCCGGCAGAAGGGCTTGAGGCTGCTGCTGGACTTCGACCTCAAGGCCAGTCGCGACGTGCTGATCGACCCCCTGCGCTTCAAGCAGATCCTGTCCAACCTGCTGAGCAACGCCATCAAGTTCACCGACGAAGGCGAAGTGCGCCTGAGCGTTCAGGCGGTGCTGGGCGCGTGCGGCGAACGCCTGAGGATCCACGTTCAGGTGAAGGACTCCGGCATCGGCATTTCGCCCGAAGACCAGGCGCTGCTTTTCAACCCGTTCGGCCAGGCCCGCAACAATCATCAGTCGGCGCGGGGCGGTTCGGGCTTGGGCCTGGTCATCAGCCGCACCCTGTGCGAAATGATGGACGGGGAGCTGCACCTGACCAGTGCTCCCGGCAAGGGCACGCAGATCGACATCTGCCTCGATCTTTTGATCCTGCAACCGGTGCCGGCCACCGAGCTGCCGGCGGCCGAGCTCACGGACCAGGCAAGCGTGCTGAACATCCTGGTGATCGACGACTACCCGGCCAACCGCTTGTTGCTTTCCCAGCAGCTGTCTTACCTGGGCCACAGCGTCAGCGACGCCGAGGACGGCGCCCATGGCCTGCGCGCCTGGCGCAACGGCCGTTTCGATGTGGTGATCACCGACTGCAACATGCCGGTGATGAACGGCTATGAATTGACGCGGGCCATCCGCGACGAAGAGCGATCCACGGGGGCCGGGCCCTGCTTGATCCTCGGACTGACCGCCAATGCCCAGCCGGAGGAAAAAGACCGCTGCCTGGCGGAGGGGATGGACGACTGCCTCTTCAAACCGATCAGCCTGGGTGACCTGAGCACCCGGCTGGCGTCGGTGCAGTCCGCGGCGCAGTCACCCGCGCAGGGTGCCGTGAGCCCTGCGGCGGAAGGCGACATCAACCTGAACAGCCTGCAGCAGTTGACCCGGGGCGATCAGGGCGCCGTCAGGAAACTGTTGGGGGATCTGGCCAGCAGCAACGAAGAGGACATGTTGCGGCTCATCAAGCTGTTCGGCGAACACGACCTGTCGGGGCTTTCCGACCTGGCCCACCGGGTCAAGGGCGGGGCGCGGATCATCAAGGCGGGCGGCCTGATTCAGTGCTGCGAGCAACTGGAAGCCATCTGCATGGGCGCCGATGCGGCCGCCCTGACCGAGGCGGTGGATGCGTTGCAGCAGGCGATGGAGCGCCTGGCGCACACGCTGGAGCACCGGATCGGCGATCCGGGCACGGTGGAGTCTTGAGTCCTCTGTCGTGAGCAGTTTGGATGCCCTATCGGTTTTCGGAAATTTCCTACATTCAAAAGGACGTTTCCTAGAGATACCGGTGGATCAACGCCGGACAATGGGCTCATTCCTTCCAGAGTGAGCCTGCTTCCATGCCCATGCTCCCACTTCGCGTCTTGGTTATCGGCGACAACGCTTCCCGCACGTTGAGGGTGGCCAACAGGCTGCGCCAGGGCGGATGCCGGGAGGTTCTGGTGGTCGCGGATGACCGTCAGGCGTTCGCCGACCTCGAACAGTTCGGCCCGGTGGACGTGACGCTGTGCGTGCTGAGCCAGGGACGGCCGAATGTTCCGGGCCTGTTGCAGACCCTGGGACGTTCCGGGCAGGGAGGGGCGATCATCATCAGCGATGGCCTGGCGGCCGAGGCGGGCAGTGTGGCGGGGCAACTGATTTCGCTGCTGGGCATGGCGCTGCAGGAGGATGCCGGCAAGCTGTCGCAACCGCAGGCCTTGCAGCTGCTGCTGGCCAGGCACCTGAGCGACCTCGACAACGAAGCGGAGGCGCTGCCGGTCGTGCCGGCCTCCGAGGAAGAGGTTCGCCAGGCGCTCGCCGACCATCAGTTGCACACCTACTTTCAGCCCAAGTTCAATTTGCAGACCGGTGACGTGTGCAGCATCGAAGCGCTGGCCCGCTGGCACCATCCTTTCAAGGGGGTCTTGCCGCCGTCCGTGTTCATGCCGGTCATCGAGCGTTGCGGGCTGCTGGACGAATTGCTGTTCCTGCAACTGGAACAGGGGCTGAGGCTCCAGCGCCAGGCCCTCGATCAGGGCGTCGCCCTGAATGTCGCGTTCAACCTGCACGCCGGGCAACTGGTCAACCCGGCGCTGACCGGCCGGATTCAGGCGATGTTGGCGGCGCACGGCCTGCCCGGTTCCGGGCTGACCTTCGAACTGACCGAAACAGGCCTGCTCGAAGCCCCGGCGATCAGCCTGGAAAGCCTGGTGCGCCTGCGGATGATGGGCTGCAGTCTGTCCATCGACGACTTCGGCGCGGGGTTCTCTTCGCTGCAGCGGCTGTGTCAGTTGCCGTTCAACGAAATCAAACTGGACGGCGAGTTCGTGCGCGGGCTCAGGCATGAGCCGCGTCGCCGGGCCGTGATCAGCAGCACCCTCGCGTTGGGTGAGGCATTGGGCATGTCGGTGGTGGTCGAAGGGATCGAAACCGAAGAGCAACGCACCGTGCTGCTGGAACTGGGGTGTACCCAAGGGCAGGGTTATTTGTGCGCGCGGCCGATGTCGGCCGCCAGTCTGTTGAACTGGCTGGACCTTCAGCGGGGGATTGAGGCCAGTGGTTGAACTGTATGTGTAAATTCATTTGCAAGTGCAAAACGCCAAAGACAGTTATTCATGTTCTTTGGCGTTTTTTTATGGGCGTTTAAATGAGTTTATTGATGTTCGTTACTTGGGAAATTTCCTACAAACAGCAGGAAATTTCCTAACTGAATCCGCGAGGCAAGTCGAGACAATACATTCACTTGATTCCATTGTGATGCCTGTTCGCTATGTCAAACGAAGTTTGAATTCCCGTCGGTCAATGACGTGATTCGATGTTTGTCGGCAAAGCTCCGTATCCGCAATCGAGTTGAAGGCGGAAGTCATCACGCCATGGATGACGCGGGTTTCGGAGGCTGGCTTGAGGCCAGTTCAGTGATGAACAGAATATTTTCGGTGGTTTGGAATACCTCGTTGCGCTGCTGGGTAGTGGCGTCAGAACTGGCCGACAAGAAGACCCGAAGCGGTCCGGCGCCTCAGCGAGCGACAATGGCCGCTGTGGTGGTCGCATTGTCGTCGGGCACCCTCAGCCCTGGCGCAATGGCTGCCACCAACCTGGGTGGCGGTTCCAGTGCGGCCGACTTCTCCATTGCGATCAGCGGGGGATCAACCACCACCGCCAGTAACATCAGTATCGCGATAGGCGATGCCGCCGTGGCATCGGGCAGCAACTCCATTGCGCTTGGGCGGCAGATCAACGTCACGGGCAACAACGCCACCGGTATCGGTTACGGCGTTGGCGTGGCGGCCACGGACGCGACGGCATTGGGCGCCAACGCATCGATAACATCGGCGGGCACAGCCGGCCTGGCGCTGGGTTCCTCTGCCTCGGTGACTTCCGCCAACGGCGTGGCGCTGGGCTCCAACTCGTCCGCCACGGGCACGACACTCACCAATGCGGCTTACGGTGTCGGCGGCACGGCGACGGCGGGCGGCGAAGTGAACATCAACAACGGATCCAACGGCCGCCGCATCACCGGCCTGGCCGCCGGCTCCAGCGGAACGGATGCCGTCAACGTCAACCAACTGAACAAGGTCGGGCAGGATACGGCAACGGCCCTGGGCGGCGGTGCGGCACTCAATGCGACCACCGGTGCATGGACGGCGCCGAGCTACTCGACCAACAGCATCAGCGCCACGGGCGCCAATACCGGCCCGCTGGTCAGCACCAACGTCGGCGCAGCCCTGAGCAACCTCAACACCAGCGTGACCAACACCGCCGCCGTAGCGGTGAAGTACGACAATGTTGCGACCAAGACTCAGGTGACCTTCAACCCGGCGGGTGCGGCGGTCAAGTTGACCAACATCGCTATCGGTGCACTGAACGCCACCAGCACCGACGCGGTGAACGGTTCGCAGTTGTTCGCCAACAGCCAGAACACGGCGTCGGCCCTGGGTGGCGGCGCGGCGGTCAATGCGGCAACCGGTGCGTGGACAGCGCCGAGCTATTCCACCAACAGCATCAGCGTCACAGGGGCCAACACCGGCCCGCTGGTCAGCACCAACGTCGGCGCAGCCCTGACCAACCTCAACACCAGCGTGACCAACACCGCCGCCGTGGCGGTGAAGTACGACGATGCCGCGACCAAGACCCAGGTGACCTTCAACCCGGCGGGCACGGCGGTGAAGCTGACCAACGTCGCGGCCGGCGCGTTGAACGCCACCAGCACCGACGCCGTGAACGGTTCGCAGTTGTTGGCCAACAGTCAGAACATGGCGTCGGCATTGGGCGGCGGCGCGGCGGTCAATGCGGCAACCGGTGCGTGGACGGCGCCGAGCTATTCCACCAACAGCATCAGCACCACAGGGGCCAACACCGGCCCGCTGGTCAGCACCAACGTCGGCGCAGCGCTGACCAACCTCAACACCAGCGTGACCAACACCGCCGCCGTGGCCGTGAAGTACGACGATCCCGTGACCAAGACTCAGGTGACCTTCAACCCGGCGGGCACCTCTGTGAAGTTGACCAACGTCGCGGCCGGCGCCTTGAACGGCACCAGCACCGACGCCGTGAACGGCTCGCAGTTGTTCGCCAACAGCCAGAACACGGCGTCTGCCTTGGGCGGCGGGGCGGCGGTCAACGCGACCACCGGCGCGTGGACGGCGCCTAGCTATTCCACCAACAGCATCAGCGTGACGGGCGCCAATACCGGCCCGCTGGTCAGCAGTGATGTGGGCGCCGCGCTGAGCAACCTCAACACCAGCGTGACCAACACGGCCGCCGTAGCGGTGAAGTACGACGATGCTGCGACCAAGACCCAAGTGACGTTCAACCCGGCCGGAACTGCGGTGAAGCTGACCAACGTCGCGGCCGGTGTGTTGAACGCCACCAGCACCGATGCGGTCAACGGCTCGCAGTTGTTCGCGACCAACCAGACCGTCGACAACCTCGTCAGCAACGGCGCGGGCATCAAGTACTTCCACAGCAACTCGACTCTGGCTGACAGCAGCGCGACCGGCCCGGACAGCGTCGCCATCGGCCCGCTCGCGAGCGCGACCCTCGCCAATGGTGTGGCGCTGGGCTCCAACTCGTCCGCCACGGGCGCGACGTTGGGCAACGCCGCTTATGGCGTCGGCGGGACGGCAACGGCGGGCGGCGAAGTGAACATCGCCAATGGCGCCGACGGCCGCCGCATCACCGGCCTCGCCGCCGGCTCCAGCGCAACCGATGCCGTCAACGTCAGCCAACTGAACAAGGTAGGGCAGGACACCGCGACCGCGTTGGGCGGCGGCGCAACGCTGGATGCGAACACCGGAACCTGGACGGCGCCGAGCTACTCGACCAACAGCATCAGCGCCACGGGCGCCAACACCGGCCCGTTGCTCAGCAACAACGTCGGCGCAGCCCTGACCAACCTCAACACCAGCGTGACCAACACCGCCGCCGTGGCCGTTAAGTACGACGATGCCGCGACCAAGACCCAAGTGACGTTCAACCCGGCCGGAACTGCGGTGAAGCTGACCAACGTCGCAGCCGGCGCCCTGAACGCCACCAGCACCGATGCGGTGAACGGTTCGCAGTTGTTCGCCGACAGCCAGAACACGGCGTCGGCATTGGGCGGCGGCGCGGCGGTCAACGCGACTACCGGTGCGTGGACAGCGCCGAGTTACTCGACCAACAGCATCAGTGTGACGGGCGCCAATACCGGCCCGCTGACCAGCAGTGACGTGGGCGCAGCGCTGACCAACCTCAACACCAGCGTGACCAACACCGCCGCCGTGGCGGTGAAATACGACGATGCCGCAACCAAGACCCAAGTGACCTTCAACCCGGCCGGCACAGCGGTGAAGCTGACCAACGTCGCAGCCGGTGCCCTGAACGCCACCAGCACCGACGCGGTGAACGGCTCGCAGCTGTTCGCGACCAACCAAACCGTCGACAACCTCGTCAACAACGGCACAGGCATCAAGTACTTCCACAGCAACTCGACTCTGGCTGACAGCAGCGCGACCGGCCAGGACAGCGTGGCCATCGGGCCGCTGGCGAGTGCGACCCTTGCCAACGGTGTGGCACTGGGCTCCAACTCGTCCGCCACGGGCGCGACGTTGGGCAACGCGGCTTATGGCGTCGGTGGGACGGCGACGGCGGGCGGCGAAGTGAACATCGCCAATGGCGCCGACGACCGCCGCATCACCGGCCTCGCCGCCGGCTCCAGCGCAACCGATGCCGTCAACGTCAGCCAACTGAACAAGGTAGGGCAGGACACCGCGACCGCGTTGGGCGGCGGCGCAACGCTGGATGCGAACACCGGTGCATGGACGGCACCGAGCTACTCGACCAACAGCATCAGCGCCACGGGCGCCAACACCGGCCCGTTGCTCAGCAACAACGTCGGCGCAGCCCTGACCAACCTCAACACCAGCGTGACCAACACCGCCGCCGTGGCCGTTAAGTACGACGATGCCGCGACCAAGACCCAAGTGACGTTCAACCCGGCCGGAACTGCGGTGAAGCTGACCAACGTCGCAGCCGGTGCCCTGAACGCCACCAGCACAGACGCCGTTAACGGCTCGCAACTGTTCGCGACCAACCAGACCGTCGACAGCCTCGTCAACAACGGCGCCGGCATCAAATACTTCCACGGCAACTCGACCCTGGCCGACAGCAGCGCGACCGGCCAGGACAGCGTCGCCATCGGCCCGCTCGCGAGCGCGACGATTGCCAACGGTGTGGCCCTGGGCTCCAACTCGTCTGCCACGGGCGCGACGCTGGGCAATGCGGCTTACGGTGTCGGCGGGACGGCGACGGCGGGCGGCGAAGTGAACATCGCCAACGGTGCCGATGGCCGTCGCCTCACCGGCCTTGCCGCCGGCTCCAGCGCAACCGATGCTGTCAACGTCAGCCAACTGAACAAGGCAGGGCAGGACACCGCGACCGCACTGGGCGGCGGCGCAGCGTTGGATGCGAACACCGGTGCATGGACGGCACCGAGCTACTCCACCAACAGCATCAGCACCACGGGCGCCAACACCGGCCCATTGGTCAGCACCAACGTCGGTGCGGCCCTGACCAACCTCAACACCAGCGTGACCAACACCGCCGCCGTGGCGGTGAAGTACGACGATGCTGCAACCAAGACCCAAGTGACCTTCAACCCGGCCGGCACAGCGGTGAAATTGACCAACGTCGCAGCCGGTGCCCTGAACGCCACCAGCACAGACGCCGTGAACGGCTCGCAACTGTTCGCGACCAACCAGACCGTCGACAGCCTCGTCAACAACGGCGCCGGCATCAAATACTTCCACGGCAACTCGACCCTGGCCGACAGCAGCGCGACCGGCCAGGACAGCGTCGCCATCGGCCCGCTTGCGAGCGCGACGATTGCCAACGGTGTGGCGTTGGGTTCCAACTCGTCCGCCACCGGCGCCACGCTGGGTAACGCCGCTTACGGCGTCGGTGGCACGGCAACGGCGGGTGGCGAAGTGAACATCGCCAACGGCACCGACGGCCGTCGCATCACCGGCCTTGCCGCCGGCTCCAGCGCAACCGATGCTGTCAACGTCAGCCAACTGAACAAGGCAGGGCAGGACACCGCGACCGCACTGGGCGGCGGCGCAGCGTTGGATGCGAACACCGGTGCATGGACGGCACCGAGCTACTCCACCAACAGCATCAGCACCACGGGCGCCAACACTGGCCCATTGGTCAGCAACAACGTTGGCGCAGCGCTGACCAACCTCAACAACAGCCTGACCAACACCGCCGCCGTAGCGGTGAAGTACGACGATGCCGCGACCAAAACCCAGGTGACCTTCAACCCGGCCGGCACGGCGGTGAAGCTGACCAACGTCGCAGCCGGCGCCCTGAACGCCACCAGCACCGACGCGGTGAACGGCTCGCAACTGTTCGCGACCAATCAGACCGTCGACAACCTGGTGAACAACGGCGCCGGCATCAAGTACTTCCACAGCAACTCGACCCTGGCCGACGCGCAAGCCAACGGTCAGGACAGCATCGCGATCGGGCCGCAATCCATCGCCGCCGGCGTCAATTCATTCGCGGCCGGTTCCGGCGCCAGCGCGAGCGCGGACGGTGCTCTCGCGCTGGGCCGTCTGAGCCAGGCGCAGGTGGCGGGCGGTATCGCGCTGGGCGAAGGTTCGGTCGCCGACCGGGTCCTGGCACCGACCACCGGCTCGATTGCCGCCGGCGCCGGGACGATCATCTACGACACCTCGGATGCCACCTTGCTGGGCTCGGTGTCGGTGGGCAAGGCCGGCAGCTACCGGCAGATCACCAACGTGGCGGACGCCACCGAAGACCACGACGCCGTGACCCTGCGCCAGCTGACCGGCGCGATGGGCTCGCTGAGTTCGACCGGTACGCTGTACTTCCACGCCAATTCGACCAACCCCACGGACTCGCTCGCCAGCGGCGCGGAATCGGTCGCCGTCGGCCCCGGCACCGTGGTCAACGGCGACAACGGCATCGGGCTCGGCAACCAGGCCAACGTCAGTCAGGCCGCCGCCGGCGGCATCGCCATCGGCCGCAACACGCAGGTGCTGCTGGCGTCAGGCATTGCGGTGGGCAGCGCGGCGCAGGCGGCGGCGGAGCAGGCGGTCGCGCTGGGCGCTGGCGCCAATGCCAGCCATGCCATGAGCGTGGCGCTGGGTTCGAGCTCGCTCACCACGGTCGGTGCCGAGACGGGCTACAGCGCCTATCGGCTGGCCGGCCCGCAGACATCGGTCGGCGAGGTCGGCATCGGCACGGCCCTGGGCAGCCGCAAGATCACCGGGCTGGCGGCCGGCACGCAGGACAACGACGCGGTCAACGTGGCCCAACTCAAAGCGGTCGGCGACCAGGTCGACCAGAACACCACGGACATCACGAACCTGGGCGGACGAGTCGGCGGGCTTGAAACTCTGATCGGCGCGGGAGGCGGCATCAAGTACCTGCACGTCAACTCGACCCGGGCAGACTCCAGCGCCACGGGCACCGACGCCATGGCGTTGGGCGCCCAGGCCCAGGCGTCGGGCACCGGCTCGGTGGCGGCGGGCAGCGGCGCCACGGCGACCGCCGCCGGCAGCGTCGCGCTCGGCAGCGGCGCCAGTGATGGCGGACGCGGTGCCGAAACCTACAGCGGTCAGTATTCGGGGGCGAACAACGTGACGTCGGGCACCGTATCGGTGGGCAATGCCGCGACCGGCGAGACCCGCACGGTCAGCAACGTCGCCGACGGCAAGAACGCCAACGATGCGGTCAACGTGCGCCAGCTCGACGGCGCGGTGGCGGAAGCCAAGCAATACACCGACGACTCCATCGCCAACCTGGGGGCCAACGCCGGTCAGCAGGACGGCCGCATCACCTCGGTGGAGGGGGATGTCGCCAACATCAAGAACGGCACCGACGGCATGTTCCAGGTGAGCAACGGCAGTGCGGCGGCCAAGCCTAAAGCCACGGGCGCCGATTCTCTCGCCGGGGGCGCGGGGGCGGTGGCGTCCGGCAAGAACAGCGCGGCGGTCGGCACGCGGTCCCAAGCCAGCGGGGAGAACTCGGTGGCACTGGGCAACGGCGCCAAGGCGTCTGCCAGAAATGCCACGGCGCTGGGCGCCAACTCGGTGGCGGACCGCGACAACAGCGTTTCGCTCGGCAGCAGCGGCAACGAGCGCCAGCTCACCAACCTCGCGGCGGGCACCCGCGGCACGGATGCGGTGAACCTCGACCAGCTGAACAGCAGCGTGGCGGACATCACCGCCAACGCCAATGCCTACACCGACTCGCGCTACATGGAACTGAAGAACGACCTCAAGCAGCAGGACGAAATCCTCAGCGCGGGCATCGCCGGTGCGATGGCGATGGCCAGCCTGCCGCAGTCGTATTCGCCGGGTTCCAGCATGACGGTGGCCGCTGCGGGCACTTATCGCGGCCAGTCGTCGCTGGCCTTCGGCGTATCGCACATGTCCGCCAACGGCCGCTGGGTGACGAAGCTGCAGGGCAGCACCGACACCCAGCGCAAGGTCGGGGTGGCGGTGGGCATCGGTTATCAGTGGTGACCCGCAGATGGGTCTTGTGCAGGTCATGATCAAACTCTTGAGGCAACAACCATGAACATGAAATCCGTTTTCGTCGCCATTCTGATCCTGCTCGTGGCCCTGGCCGGCTACGACAAATTCCTCAGCGGCAAGCCGGCCGACGCGCCGCGCATCTGGTTGCGCACGCCGGCGCTGCCGGTGATCCAGGAGGCGGTCTTCCAGCTGTCGCCCAGGTTCGACGAGCCGCGCCAAACCCTCATGATGGAGCAGCTTTGCGGGCTGGCGCGCGGCGAGGCGAAACAGGAACAGGTCAACGCGTTCCTCACGCAGCAGGGGATCGACGCGCAGACGTTGCCCCGCCAGGGCAGCCCGCTCTCGTTGCTGATCAACGGCGACCGGGCCGGACAGGCCTCGGCTTGCGCGGCGTACCTGGCGACGACGGTGCTGTCGACCGTCAACGTGGCCGAGTTCATGCGCCCCGTCACCGTGCCGGCCGCCAACGGCCAGCCTGAGAAGTCGTCGCTGCAGATCGACAACGCGCTGCTGACCTCGACGCTGGCGGTGAAACTGGCAGTGGCGCGGGCCAATGCCGATGTCTTCGCCTTGATCGCCGTGGAGCTGCAGCGCAGCCCTGGCCTGACGATCCCGCAGTACCGCGAACAGGCCGGGCAGCTGTTTGTCCGCCTGGCCCCGACGTACCTGCAACGCATCAAGGAACAGCTGCCGCCGGCGAACACCCAGTACAAACTGCTGCAGATGGACGACAACCGCTTTGTGTTCAGCAGCTCGGTGGGCAGTGTCTTCGAGTTCGGCCGCAACGGTCTGATCCTGAGTCAGGGCGGCATCGTCTGGTACGGCAAGGGGCGGTTGATGGGGCAGGAATATCCGTTGCAGGTGGAGTGCTTTTCGGCCGCCGTCAAAGGGCTGCTGGCATCGCCCGCGGCGCCTCTGACCACGTCGATCCAGTGAGGGAAACATGACCCAGACGAACGATCCAAAGGCAGGTTTTGCGGAGGTGGCGGGTGGCTGAGACAGTCGACAGATTCGTGCTGCGCTTGCCCGAAGGCCTGCGCCAGACGCTGAAACGCATCGCGAAGCAGAACCAGCGGAGCCTGAACGCCGAAATCGTCTCCCGCATGGAGCGCTCCCTGGCGGGGCCGCGCGGCCACGATTCCGATGACGAAAAGAGACAGGCTTTGCTTCGTGCATTCTTTGATCACACGGACGAGGTCAATTAGGGAGCAGGGCAGGGACGGGCCCGCTCAAAGCGAGGCCTGATCCAGAAACCTGCTGATCTCGCGCGAGTAGGCGCCGGGGTGCGAGAACCTGAACATGTGGCCGCTGCGCGGCAGGATGACTTCCTGCGAGCCCTGTATGCCCTTGAGCAGGATCCCGGCGGCTTCCTCGCCGATCAGCTTGTCTTCCTCGGGCGTCAGGATCAGCGTGGGCACGTCGATGTTCTTCAGTTTGGCCGTGTAGTTCACCTGTTCGATGGAGCGTATGCGGTTGACGTAAGCCTTGTGGGGCGTCTCCTTGAGGAAGAACGCGCGGCTCTTTCGGGCCGACCAGGGGATCTCGCCCTCCTTGTCGAACGACGACGCCAGTTGAGCGGCGTGAATTCGCAGGGTCGTCTGCCGGTAAAAAGGGCCAGGGAAGAACGGCGCCAACGCCGCCAGCGCCTTGAGCAGGGGCGAGGTGATCGGGCTCTTGGCAAATCCGCCCGACAGCACCAGGCCCTTGAGGCCTTTCGGGCGGCGCGTCGCCACCGCAATCGAGGAGACCGCGCCGTAGGAATCGCCCACCAGCACGTAGCTCTTGAGATCCTTCACCTGGTCGATGATGAAGTCGGCCAGTGTCTCCAGCTCGCGCACGTCGTCCGGCAACCGAAGGGTGCGCATGGGGCGATCCTGCAAGCCGCTCAACTGGTCCAGTTGCCACGGAGCTCCGGCGAAGCAAGGGATCATGACCAGGGTAGGCGCGGTGTTCATGGGGTACTCCAGGCGGTTGAATGAACGGCAACCGGACTCTAGGAGAACCGAGGCCAGCGATCCAATGGCATCGGCGCAGCAACTCGATGCACGGGATGCATCGCGCCCATGAGGCTCAACCGGCGGTCAACAGCTCGGTCAGCCACTCGATGGCCGGCTCGTTGGCGCGCCCTTGCGCTCGAATCACGAACACCTCCCAGGCGGGCAGCGTCACAGGCAACTCGAACAGGCTCAGTTGCGCCGCCTCCTGCATCTGCAAGGCGACCTGCTCGGCCACCACGGCAATCGACTGCGAAGCACCGACCAAGAACGGCACCGCCAAAAAGTTCGGGCAGGTGACGCTCACGTGGCGGGTGTGGCCCAGAAGCTCCAGCGCCTCGTCGACCGCGCCCCGCGCATCGCCCCGTGGCGAGACCAAAATGTGCGGCAAGCGGACAAAGTCCTCCAGCGCCATCCGCAGCGCCTTGCCGCGCTTGACCAGCGCCGGGTGCCCCTGGCGCGCGATGCCGACGAAGCGCTCCTGACGGACCCGCCGGCAATCGAAGCGCTGCGGACGCTGGGCAAAGGAGCCCGAGCCCAGCACGATGTCGACCTCGCCGGCGTCCAGCAGGCGCAGGGCGGATTCGGCATCCGCCGACCGAAGCTTCAGCACGAGGTGCGGCGCCGCAGCCTGAATCCTCTCCAGGGCCGGGGCGATGACGGTCACGACCGCGTGATCGGTCGCCGCCACGGACAGGGTCGCCTGCAAACGGCCGGGATCGAACGGCCCCCGTGGGCTGGCCACCAGCCTGATCGATTCAAGCACCGCCAGCACCCTCGGCATCAGCTCGATGGTCAGCGGCGTCGGCGCCATGCCGCGGGGGTTGCGGATGAACAGCTGATCGTCAAACGCGCCGCGCAACCTCGACAAGGCGTGGCTGGTGGCGGACTGGGACAGGTTCAACCGTTCGGCTGCGCGGCCCACATGCCTTTCGGCCCACAGCGCCTCCAGCACGACCAGCAGGTTGAGATCGAAACGCGTCAGGTCCAAGGGCTTCATGCGGGGCGTCAACCTCTTCGTTATGGGTTACACGGACGGGGCAGCGACGGGCGCGTGCCGGGCCATCAGCTCGACGGCCCAGTCGATGAACACGCGCAGTTTGGTGCTCACGTGCCGGTTCGGCGGGAACGCTAGGTACAGCGGCATGGGGTCGAGTGTCCAGTCGGTGAACAGCTGGACCAACTCGCCGCGCGCGTGATACGCCTGGGACATGTAGTGCGGCAACCACAGCACGCCCATGCCGGCCAGCCCGGCCGCCAGATAGGCATTGCCGTCGTCGACCGCCAGCGCGTAGTGACCGTGCACCTCGACGGACTCGTCGCCACGGCGCAGCGCATAGGGCACGACCTTGCCCTTGCGGGCCCAGACGAACCCCACGATGCGGTGGCGGGCGTCTTCCAGCTCAAGCGGATGCCCCGGAACGCCGGTGCGCTCCAGATAGTCCGGTGCCGCGAACACCCCCAACTGCAGGTCGCCGACCCGCCGGGCAATCAGCGATTGATCGGTGAGTTCGCCGCCGCGTATCACGCAGTCCACGTTTTCATCGATCAGGTCGACGATCCGGTCGCTGACGCCCAAGTCGATCTGGATATCGGGGTACTGCGCGTGGAACTGCGGAAGCGCAGGCACCAGGATCATGCGGGCCAGGGGACTGGGGACGTCGATCCGCAGCCGGCCCCTGGGCGATGCGGAGGCGGTGGACAGGCTGGTTTCGGCGTCGTCCAGGTCGGCCAGCAACCGCACCGCGCGCTCGTAGTAGGCGGCGCCGTCGGCGGTCACGTTGAGCTTGCGCGTGGTGCGGTTGATCAGCCGGACGCGCAGCCGCGCCTCCAACTGCTGAACCAACTGCGTCACGCTGGTCCTGCTCATGTGCAGCGTTTCCGCAGCCTTGGTGAAGCTGCCGGTGTCCACCACGCGCACGAACGCTTGCATCGCATCAAAACGGTCCATGGGGGCTCCGGTGGATTGTTTGGAATCTGAAAACAGTGATGGTCAAGATTGCCCGTTTATCCGCCGAAGGCGCCACCGTAACGTTGCCCCATCGTTGAAAACAGGGTCGCTCAGGCCCTTGATGGAGAAAGTCGATGGCAACACGCAATGTAGTTTTCCCCGCCGGCCGCCAGGCGCTGTACGAGCGCAACCGCTACTCGCCGGCGATCCGCAGCAATGGCTTGCTGTTCGTCTCAGGGCAAGTGGGCAGCCGCGAGGACGGCACGCCGGAACCTGACCTGCAAGCCCAGGTCCACCGCGCGTTCGCCAACCTGAATGCGATTCTAGCAGCGGCAGGTTGCACCTTCGACGATGTGATCGACGTGATCGTCTTCATCGTCGACCCCGAACAAAAGTTCGAAGCCATCTGGGAAGTCGTGCCCGAGTACTGGGGCCAGGCACCCCATCCGACGCTGACGGCGGTGGGGGTGACGTGGCTTTATGGGTTTGATTTCGAAATCAAGGTGATCGCGAAGTTGCCGGAGGCTTCGACGTAGGCGTGAGGAAGGCGCTACAGTTCGCTCTTTCATAAGGAGTGAAACATGCGAATTCTGTTAGGAGTAGTGGGCGCGCTGTTGTTGACCGGTTGTTCGACGATGGAAGAAAAACGGGCAGAAGGGCCGGCGCGCAGTTTCACGAGCAACAAGGACGCAGCGACCGTCGCCGAATGCTCGCTTTTCGCCTGGCAGAGTCAGAAGTGGGCAGGGGTGATTCATGAGGTCACTATCCAGCCGCTTCAGGGTGGCGGTAAAACGATTGTCAGTGTCGGACAACCAGAGTTCGCTGATTTCATCCCGACGGCTTCGGGCTCCGAGGTTAAGGTTTACTTCGTGGCGAACATCTTCGAAACGCGGCGCGACCGGAGGGCTGAGGCTATTCGAGGGTGTTTGTGAGGGGGGCTGAGGAGGGTGACGAACTGTAGGTTTGCAGATTTGGCTAGGTGAGAGGTTTTCAGCGTGCCAGACAATACAAAGCCCTGAGTGATCAGGGCTTTGTTGTATTGAGGAGGATGGAGGCGAGGGGAGGCGGACTTGTGGGGGGGGGCGGTCTTGGGTCGATCTTGACTGGTAGCAAACGGCCAAAAGCGGTCAATCTTGTGTTTTATAAAGAGAGACAGTCGGTCATCAACGACCTGTAGCACTCTAGGAAATTGCGTTTTCTGCATACGTTCGAGTCGAGTTTTTCTGTTTGATTTTAGGCAGATTTTTTTGACAACCTGCAATTTAAGTCCACTCTTGATATACGAACGAGGCGATGGTTGCTTCACTCGTACAGGAGAGTCTAATGCCATCGTGCATCAGGTGATGTCCGTGGAACAATATATTGAGTACATAATTTACGGTGTCTCGCCCGAAAAGGATTGGACTGATTATGCGGCGACGGTAATTGCCTTGGCGGCGGTTTGCTTTACGATCTACCAAGTTATGCAGCAGCGAAGGCACAATAGATTGATGGTGACTCCAAATCTTGATGGGGTTACTCATGAGGATGTACAACAAAATTCCTATGTGTACACGATAACCAATAATGGCGTGGGGCCGGCGATACTTAAATCGGTTGAGTTGTATTTTGATGATGTTTTGATGGCCCCTGAAAAGTTGATTTCTGACATGGTTGTTGAGATTTTTCCCAGTCTTCCTCGTGGTAATTTTGGTCATCACGTAGTCGCAGTTGGGTCATTTATACCTGTTGGAGCTGTGATAAAAATTGTAACGATAAGCTGTATGGGGGACTTAACACCAGATGAGGTGAAAAAGACGCTGTCGAAGCGCACTAGGCTTGTGCTTCAGTATGAGTCGATCTACAAGGACGTTTTTTATTTTGACTCTAGTGTCGACTGATCTCGTAGTTTGAGTGCGTTTGGTTTTGACTTTAGGCCGACGGATGGATGCTCTAATCTGTAAAGGATGAGGGGGACGGATTTATTTTCTTCACTCCAAACGTCCGTTTCTAGCCGAAAGATGCCATTCACCCCTTATCAACAAACCCGCGAACCGCCCCAACCACCACCCCAGGCGCTTCCTCCATCAACCAATGCCCCGCACCCGGAACCACCAGTTCCTTCACATCTACAGCCGCATTGCGCATCACCATCGCTTCATTGGCCCCAAACGATTTCTCCCCGCCGATGGCCAACACCGGCATCGTCAGTTTCGCTTTCATCACCGGTTCGTTATCGACCGCGTCCTGGTGGATGGCGCGAAATTGGGCGAAGGCCGCGTGCATGGTGCCGGGGCGGGCGTACAGTTTGGCGTAGTGCTGGCGAATGCCTTCATCGACCTTGGCCGGGTCGCCGGCGAATTCGTTCCAGAAACGGTCGAGGTAGATGCGTTCGCGGCCGGCCACCAGGCGCTCGATGTCCGGGCCACCGAAGTCGAAGTGCCACAACATGGGCGAGCGCACGATGTCGTTCCACGGCGCGATGCCGGGGACGGGGGCGTCCATGACCACCAGTTTGTCGGTCAGTTGCGGATAACGCGCGGCATAGGCAAAGGCGACCATGGTGCCGATGTCGTGGCCGATGATTACAGCGTTCTTGATGCCGAGCGCGGTCAACACGGCATGCACATCGCCCGCCTGGGTTTTCTTGTCGTAGCCGCTCTCCGGCATCGACGACAAGCCCAGGCCGCGCAGGTCAGGCACGACGACGGTGTGATCCTTGGCCAGGTCGGCGGCCAGCGGCGCCCACATGTCGCCGGTGTCGCCGAACCCATGCAGCAGGACAACGGCCGGGCCCTTGCCACCCACGCGCACGTGGATCTTCGCGCCTTCGACCGCGATGTCCTGCGTCTTGAACGACGCCGGGAACGGCGTCACGTCGGCAAGCGCGAGACTGACGACAGACAGCAGGGATGCGATCAACAGGGCTCGGATCATCGCGGGTGCTCCAGGTTGGAATGGGAGGAGCGTAGACCTGTTTGCAACAAATGCATGGGTGAGGGACTTGTTCGTCAACAGCGGACGAATTGCAGTGGGAGTCCGCCGCGTTATGACTTCTGTGGGGACCGCCAGTGCACGAAAGGAATTTTCGGAGCGATTGCCGATCGTGAGGGCAAAAAAAAGGGCCTGCCTGTTCAGGCCGGCCCTTTCGGTGCACTAAAGCAGCAGATCAGCGATCGTTCTTGGAGGACGAATCGGCCGCGTTGTCCAGGCCCTTGATGTTGTGGGTTCCCGGCGTGGTATCGGAGATCGCCGTTGCCTTGGACAGGCCACGGGTATCCTTCGAATGGGCTACGGACGCAGTTGTCGCGCCATGCCCTTTACTGTCGTTCCTGGTAGTGCCGCTGTGCTTGCCGCTCACGCCGTGGTCGCGAGTGGACTTGCCAGCATGCTCGACACCTTCGACCTTGCCATTGCGCTTCGCACCACGGATGCCGGAGCTACCGTCGGACGGGGCACTCGTATGGCCAAGAGCGCCTTTGCCCTTGCCGTTGCCGTGACCATTGCCATCGCCGTCACCGCCGCCATTGTCGCCGCTGTGGCCGGCGCTGTTGCCGCCGCCATGACCACTGCCATTGCCGCCACCACCGTGGCCACCACCATTACCGCCACCGCCACCGCCACCGCCACCATTGCCCCCGGCATAAACCGAACCAATCGGCGAGAGGTCGGCGGGCAGCAAAGCCGTGGCGCCAAACGCGAAAGCACAGACTGCTGCAACAACCAGGGTTTTCTTCATGATCGATACGCCTCCAGGGGCGGGGGTTGAGATCCCGGTCTGACTGCACTAAAGCCTCTTTGTTCGGGGCTTTCCGACGAAGTGAACTCGCTCAGGTGCCCACTTCGCTACTGCTTACACAGTGTTGACTTGAAAGGGGACGGCTCCATTCTCAGAAAATAGAGCCGTCCCCTTTTTACCCATTACTTTTTTTGGACTGTTCCGCCCGATAGCGTCCTGACTGTCCTTTTACTCCCACGCCCTTTGCTGCGAACATTTTTGCACTGACCCAGCCCTGGATAAGAAAAAGATGGATCTTGCTGTCGAGTTTCCCGAGTTCTTCCTGACCAATTGCACGCTGCGGCGGATTTATCGCAATGACGTCGAGGCGATTTTTGCCGGGCTTTCCAACCCCCAGGTAGTTGCCCACTACGGCGTGTCTTACGACAACCTCGAAGCGACGGACGAGCAGATGCGCTGGTATGACGCGCTGCTGGAAGAGCACCGGGGCATTTGGTGGGGCATTACCTTGCCGGGGCGTAACGAACTGGTGGGCGCCTGCGGTTTCAATGATTGGTCACACTCCGATCGCAGCCTGGAAATCGGCTATTGGCTGATGCCGGAACACTGGGGACGGGGGCTGATGCGAGACTGTCTGTCCACCATCCTCCGCTTTGCTCTGAGTCGCCTCGGCGTACACCGCATCCACGCAGATGTTGAGCCGGAGAACCTCGCCAGCACACGTTTGCTGGAGCGGCTCGGCTTCGTGTTGGAGGGAACCCTGCGGGATGTGGAATACAAGAACGGGCGCTTCCTCAGCCTGCACCAGTACAGCCTGCTGGCCACTGACCCGGCGGGGCGAGCTTTGCTGGAGGACGACACACCGACCCTTCGCCCCTCCCGGGGCGCTGATGCGCGGGCGCTCAGTGCTTTGGCTCAGCGCAGCAAGGCCCATTGGGGATACCCCGAAGCCTGGATGAAGGCATGGGAGGCCGCGCTGACGTTCCACCCCGGGCAAATGACCGGCCACTACGCGGTGCTGGTCGCAGTGGATGGCCGGCTACTGGGCTTTTATGGGCTTGAGAACGGCGAGGACGGCTGGCAGTTGGAACATTGCTGGGTCGACCCGCAGTCTATGGGAGGTGGTCACGGACGGCGCCTGGTGGGGCATGCTCTGGCTGTAGTGCGAGGGCTGGGTGTGAGCACTCTGGCGGTAGAGTCGGATCCGTCGGCTCGGGGCTTCTACGAGCTGCTCGGTGCACGGTATGTGCGCGATGTGCCACGTCCAGTATGTGGCGAGCCCCGGTATCTGCCGATCCTTAAGTGGGAGTTCAGTGACTAGACCTCATTGAAGAGTAACGGGTGCAGGTCGATGGGTTGCTGGCAGGCCACTCGCCGTTTGCTGCACCTTATCAAACACAACCATCGTCTCAACCTCTCTCACCGCCGCGCAGACAACTGCTGCGGCGCCAAAAACGCATCATGGAAATAATTGCGAAACGCATGCATCGCCGGGCTGAACGCCTGTTCGCGGTGCCACGCCAGGCCGACGCTCATCGGGGTGACTTTGTCGGTGATGGTCAGGGTTTCGATGCGTTTGCCTTCCAGCGACCAGGGGCGGTGCACCAGATCCGACAGGATCGCCACGCCGCTGCCGTTGGCGACCATGCTGCGCACGGCTTCCACTGAGCTGGTGCGGACGCGCACGTTGGGTTGTTGGCGGGCATTTTCCCAGTAGCGCATGGCGCTTTGTTCGGCCTCGTCGACGGTCAGCAAAATGAAGGGTTCCTTCGCCACGTCGGCCAGGCTGACCGCCGAGCGCTCGCATAGTGGGTGGTGGCTGGGTAGCCATAACCGACGTTCGGAGTTGAAGAGTGTTTCCGAGACGATGTCCGGGTGGGTGAGGTTGGCGGTGAGCACCACGGCCATGTCAAAGCGGCCTTCGAGCAGGCCTTGTTCGATGGCTTGGCGTTCCTGTTCGTGGACTTCGATGGTGACGTCGGGATGCCAGTGTTCCAGCCGCTGCAGGTGGTGCGGCAGGAAGTAGCCGAACACCGTGTAGCTCGCCGCCAGGCGCAGCACGCCGCTGGCGCGGATGTCCGGCAGCGGGCTGTTCAAGGCGTCGTCGACGCTGCGCAGAATCACGTAGGCCCGGTTCAGAAAGTGCCGCCCGGCGTCGGTCAGGCTCATGCCTTGCGCCGAGCGCTGGAACAGCAACGTGCCGAGTAGGCCTTCCAGTTCCTTGATCGCCGTGGTCACCGCCGACTGGGAAATGTTCAGGTGAATCGCCGCCTGAGAGATCTGCCCGATCTCGGCGGTGGCGACGAAATAGCGCACTTGGCGCAAGGTCAGGGACATGGGCACTCCGGTCGACGAGGTCGCAGTTTCAGGCTATCTGTTTTTCAGAAGATGACCTATCTGATAATAGATCTTCCCAAGGGGTGATCGGGAATCTACTTTGACCTGCATGAAGTCACAAGCGTCAGGAGTAAGCGTCATGCAAGCAGTAGATTTCAACTCGGACATGGGTGAAGGCTTTGGCCCATGGACCATCGGCGACGGTGTCGACAACGAACTGATGGGCTTCATCAGCTCGGCCAACATCGCCACCGGTTTTCATGCCGGCGACCCGGGCACCATGCGCCGCACCGTCGAACAGGCCAAGCGCCTGGGCGTGGCCATCGGCGCGCATCCGGGGTTTCGCGATCTGGTCGGTTTCGGCCGTCGGCACATCAACGCACCGGCTCAGGAACTGGTCGACGACATGCTCTACCAGTTGGGCGCCCTGCGTGAACTGGCTCGGGTTCAAGGCGTGGCGCTGCAACACATCAAACCCCACGGCGCGCTCTACATGCACCTGGCGCGGGACGAGGAGGCGGCGCGTCTGCTGGTGGAAAACCTGCAGCGCCTGGAGCCGGACCTGCTGCTGTATTGCATGCCGGATTCGGTGATCTGGCGGGTCGCCACAGAACTCGGCCAACCGGTGATCCGCGAGTTCTACGCCGACCGCGAATACGACCTCAGCGGCTCCATCGTCTTCACCCGCAACGTGCGTGCCTACGACCCGGAGCACGTCGCCGCGCGCGTGTTGCGCGCCTGTCAGCAAGGCGTGGTGCGCACGGTGGAGGGTGAAGACCTGGCCATCGAATTCGATTCCATCTGCCTGCACAGCGACACCCCGGGTGCCCTGGCGCTGGTCGAGGCCACGCGCAAGGCGCTCGACAACGCCGGGATCGAGGTGCGCGCACCACGCTGATCGCCCGCGAAAACACCTGGCACACAGACGCCAGCGTTGCCCCATCCATGGATTTTTTGCCTGCCTTTCTACAACTATTCCAAAAGGAACAGACATGGCCGAACACACTGTAATCACCCCGTTGCCCGGGACCTTCTATCGCAAAGCCACGCCGGAATCGGCGAACTACGTCGAGCCGGGCGCGCAGGTCAGCGCCGACACGGTGATCGGCCTGATCGAGGTCATGAAGCAGTTTTCCGAACTGACCGCCGGGACGGCCGGTCGCCTCAGCGCATTTCTGGTGGAAGACGGCGATCCGGTGGAACCGGGTCAAGTCATCGCAACGCTCGACGACGAGTGAGGGCGTGATCATGACCCAAGGTATTCATAAATTGTTGATCGCCAACCGTGGCGAAATTGCGGTGCGGATTATTCGCGCCGCCAGGGAGCTGGGGATTCCCACTGTGGCCGCGTGCAGTGAAGCGGACGTCGATTCCCTCGCCGCGCGCATGGCCGATGAGGTACACGTCCTCGGCCCGGCGCGCGCCGATAAAAGCTATCTGAATGTCGAAGCCTTGCTCGGTGCTTTGAAAGCCACAGGCGCCAACGCGGTACACCCCGGTTACGGCTTTCTCTCGGAGAACGCCGATTTTGCCGAAGCAGTGGTGGCGGCCGGGGCGATTTTTGTCGGGCCGAGCGCCGAAACGATCCGACGTATGGGCGATAAAGCCGAAGCCCGGCGCACCGCGCAAGCGGCGGGGGTGCCGGTGGTGCCGGGCTCACCGGGTGAGCTGTTTGACGTCGAATCGGCACTCAAGGCTGCCGAAACCGTTGGCTTCCCGCTGCTGATCAAAGCCTCGGCCGGTGGCGGCGGGCGGGGCATTCGCCTGGCGGAAAACGCTGCGCAGCTTGCCGAAGAGTTTCCCCGTTCCCAGCGCGAAGCCCAGGCTGCGTTCGGCAACGGCGCGGTGTACCTTGAGCGGTTTATCGGTCAGGCCCGGCACATTGAAGTGCAGGTGTTGGGCGACGGTCAGCACGCGGTGCATTTGTTCGAGCGTGAGTGCTCACTGCAACGTCGCCGGCAGAAAATTTTCGAGGAAGCGCCGTCGCCAGTGCTCAGCCAACAGCAACGCGAGATCCTCTGCGCGAGCGCCGTGCGCCTGACCGAGTCCTTGGCCTACAAGGGCGCCGGCACTCTGGAATACCTGTATGACGATGCGACCGGCGAGTTCTTCTTTATCGAGATGAATACGCGGATTCAGGTCGAGCACCCGGTCAGCGAGTTGATCACCGGCATCGATCTGGTCCAGGCCATGTTGCGCATTGCTGGCGGCGAACCGCTGGGTTTCAAGCAGAGTGACATTCAACTCAACGGCGCCGCGCTGCAAATGCGCTTGAACGCCGAAGATCCGCAGCGCGACTTCTTCCCGAGTCCCGGTCTGGTCGAGGAACTGATCTGGCCGCAGGGCGAAGGCATTCGTGTCGACACTCACCTGTATCAATACTACCGCGTGCCGCCTTACTATGACTCGTTGCTGGCCAAGTTGATCGTGCACGGTGCTGACCGCGCCGAAGCATTGCGTCGGGCGAGGGCAGCGGTGGAACAGACCACACTGTCCGGCATGGCCAACACCCTGACGCTGCACAGCGAATTGCTCGAGCAAGCGTGGCTACACAGCGCCGACTTCCACACCGGCACCCTGGAAATCTGGCTGGCGGCGCGCCGCCGTGGAGGTCAAGCATGAGCACGCCAATCCGCTACAGCTTCGGTGCCGATGAGCATCTGTTTGCCGAAGTCAGCGACAGCATGTCCCTCGACGCGTTCTTCAAGGGGCTGGCCGTCACCCGCGCGGTGGAGCGTCTGGCGCTGGATGGCGTGCTTGATGTGTGCCTGGCCAACGCGTCGTTCCAGATCCGTTTCGACCCGGACCGCATCGCTCCGCACACCTTGCTGGAAGCGGTGAAAGGCGCCGAAGCCGAGGCCGTTTCCGAGCGTACGCTGCAGACACGGATCATCGAGGTTCCGGTGCTGTACAACGACCCCTGGACCCACGAAACCCTGATGCGTTTCCGCGACCGGCATCAGGACCCCAGCGCCACCGACCTTGAGTACGCCGCACGGATCAACGGTCTTGCGGATGTCGAGGCGTTCATCGCCGCCCACAGCGGCGCACCGTGGTTCGTCTCGATGGTCGGCTTCGTGGCCGGGCTGCCGTTCATGTTCCAGATGGTGGAGCGCGAGCGCCAGTTGCAGGTGCCGAAGTACCTGCGGCCACGCACCGACACACCGAAGCTGACCCTCGGCCATGGCGGATGCTTCGGCTGCATCTACTCGGTGCGCGGTGCCGGTGGTTATCAGATGTTCGGCGTCACGCCGGCACCGATCTACGACCCGCATCAGACCCTCGCGTACTTGAAGGAACACATGGTGTTTTTCCGCCCGGGGGACATCGTTCAGTTCAAGCCGATCGACCGTGACGCCTACGACCGCGCGGTCGCTGAAGTGGACGCCGGGCGCTTCGATCTGCGGATTCGTCCGGTGGAGTTTTCCCTGGACGCGTTCCTCGCCGACCCGATCGGCTATCCCAAGTCGTTGCAGGAGGTGCTGGCATGATCAAGGTACTCAAACCCGGCCTGGCGACTTCGGTGCAGGATCAGGGGCGCGAAGGCTATTACCACCTGGGCATCCCGCCTTCGGGGGCGCTCGATCAATACGCCTTGAGCGCGGCCAACCAACTGGTCGGCAACCCCGCGAGCCTGGCTGCGCTGGAGTGCACGTTGCTCGGGCCTGAGCTGGAGTTTCAGCAGGACGCGCTGGTGGCGGTCTGCGGTGCGCACATGACGGCGCGTGTCGACGGTGTGGAAATGCACCATGACACGGCGTTCGAGGTGAAGGCCGGGCAGGTGCTGCGTTTCGATTTTCCGAAGGCCGGCGCCCGGGCTTATCTGGCGGTGGCGGGCGGCATCGATGTGCCGGTGGTGCTCGGCAGTCGTTCGACCTATGCGTTGGGTGGGCTGGGTGGCTTTGCGGGACGCCGACTGGTCGCCGGCGACGAATTGCCGATCGGCACCGCCAGCGGCAAGGGCCGAGCCGGGGCCAGCCTGCCCATGGCGCTGCGCCAATCGCTGGGCGGCGAAATCACCCTGCGCGTCGTGCCGGGGCTGTATTACGAGCGCCTGAGTGACGCCGCGGCGAAGAGCTTTTTCGCCGAGCCATGGACGGTGGGCTCGGAGGCCGACCGCATCGGCTATCGCTTCAAGGGCGGCAGTGCGCTGAGCTTCCAGCCCCGCGAACAGCCGTTCGGCGCCGGCTCCGATCCGTCGAACATCGTCGACAGTTGCTACCCGATCGGTTCGATCCAGGTGCCGGCGGGGCTTGAGCCGATTGTCCTGCACCGCGACGCGGTGTCCGGTGGCGGCTACGCGATGATCGGCACGGTGATCAGCGCCGACCTCGACTTGATCGGCCAGATGCAACCCAACCAGAAGGCCCGCTTTGTCGCGGTGACCCTCGAAGAGGCGCTGGAAGCGCGACGTTCCTATAAGAAAAAACTCAGCTGCCTGAGCAAGCTGTTCCCTTCCTGATTCTGCCCGCCGCATCGCGCGGGCCCTGCCAAACGGTGAGCCAACGCCGCACTCCGGTGCGGTGACGGCTGCCCGCGCTTCAACCTTTGACTGGTTCTGGAGTTCACGCATATGGCTGCTTTATCGCAATCGAGTCAAACCGGGCAAGACCCGGCCCATCATCCCGTGCCGGCCGAAGCGCGCATGGGGCGACTGTCGCTGACCATGGCCTGGTGGGCGGTGTGCAGCGCGATGTTCTACATCGTCGTCGGCGCGTCGCTTGCGCTGTCGTTCGGTGCGCGCAATGCGCTGATCGGCATGGTGCTGTCGGTGATCAGCTACGGCTTGGTCAACAGCGTGCTCAGCCGTTTCGCGATTCGCAGCGGCTTGTCGGTGGCCTTGTTCTCGCGGCTGTTGTTCGGCAGCACCGGCGCCAGCCTGGCGACGCTGATCTTCTTTTCCACGGCGATCTACTACGCGGTGTTCGAAGGCTCGGTGATCGCCGTGGCGCTCAATCACCTGTATCCGCAACTGATCTACCCGCTGGCCGCCCTGGCCGTGGTGCTTTACAGCGTGCCGATGATCCTCGGCAGCGTGCAGCACTGGCTCGACAAGCTTAACGGCGTCTTGCTGCCCGTGTATCTCGGCGGTCTGCTGGTGGCGGTGGGGCTGTCGGTCAGCCGTTATGGCTACCAGCCGCAATGGCTGGATTTCGGCCCGGCCACCCCCGACGCGTTCGGCTGGTGGCACTGCTTCGTCGCCTACATGGGCGTCTGGATCCTGATGCTGTTCACCTTCGACTACGCGCGTTTCGGCCAACCTGAAGACGCCGACTACCACGGCCGCTGGAACTTCGGCATGCCGTTCTACGCGGTGACGTTCTTGCTCAACGGCGCGGCGGGGATCTACCTGGTCAGCAGCATTCCCCATGACGGCGCGCTGAACGAAGTCTCGGTGGTGATGGCGATCCTGCAGTTGATGGGCCTGTGGGGGTTGCTGTTCGTCTGGGCCACGCAAACCCGCATCAACACCGCCAACTACTACCTGGCTACCTTGAACATGCAGGCGTTCTTCGGCCGTTTCGGCGTGCGCGGTTCGTACCTGATGTGGGCATTGGTGGTCGGGGTGGTCGTCTACGGGCTGATGCTGGCGGACGTGTTCGCCTACCTTCTGAAGGCGTTGGCCTATCAGGGGATTTTCGTGGTGGCTTGGGTCGGTGTGGCACTGGCGCAGATTCTCTGCGGACGCAATGATGCGGCGGCGCTGGAGCGAGTGGCGGCATTCAATCCGGTCGGGTTGAGCGCCTGGTTCGGCGCGACGGCGCTGGGGCTGGCGTTGATGTTTGCCGGTGGTGGACTGAGCAGTTTTTCCGCGCCGGCGACGGTGGTGGTGGCGTTTGCTCTGCAGGTGGGGTTGGCCCGGCGAGGCCGATTGCGGCTAGGGCTGGCGGAGTAGTGTTTTGCAGTCAGTTATCGCTTAACCGCGTGTTCCAGAAACGAGAAGACGCAAGTCACTGGGCGCTGGCGCGACTTCACTTCACCGAGGGCAAAGGTGTCCAGTGGAAGTTTTTGTCCCGGTAGATTCTCTGGCATCCGGGGGAACGTAAGGGCGCCGGGTCACTCACAGATAATGTTGGTTTGCGATCGATAAAGGCAGAAGAAATGGCGCAACTGATTGATCTACTGCAATGGCCGGCCATGTTGCTCACCGTCGCAGCGGCCTGGTGCACCGGCTCGCGTCAGTCAGGATATCGGCGAATGGGCTTTTGCTTCTTCATCGGCAGCAATGTGTTGTGGGTGGTATGGGGCTGGCAGGTCGACGCATGGGCTTTGATCGTGCTGCAGTTCTGTCTATGCGCCATGAATCTGCGAGGCTGGAAAAAAAATACCCCAGGGAAGAACCCTGCCTGAGCCGGTTCAGCTCAGGCAGGCGCCGTGTCCGATGAACTACGGCGTGGGGTCGCCACCGGTGACGCCGAAGGTTTCACCTGTGATGTAGCTGGACTCCTGTGAGGCCAGCAATACGTACAAAGGTGCGCACTCGGCGGGTTGTCCTGGGCGTTTCATCGGTGTGTGTTCACCGAAATGCGGGATCTTTTCCGGAGGCTGGCCACCGCTCGGTTGCAGAACGGTCCAGATGGGCCCGGGCGCAACGGCGTTGACGCGTACGCCCTGATCGATCACTTGTTCGGACAGCGCTTTGGTGAAGGCAACGATAGCGGCCTTGGTCGTCGCATAATCGAGCAGGGTCGCCGACGGATCGTAGGACTGGATCGAGGCGGTATTGATGATGGTTGCGCCCGCAGGCAAAAGAGGCAATGCCGCTTGGCACAGCCAGAACAACGCGTAGACATTGGTCTTGAACGTTGCGTCGAACTGTTCGGTACTGATTTCGTTGATGTTTTTTCTAGCGACTTGCTTGCCGGCAATATTGACCAGGATATCCAGACCGCCGAGCTGTTCGTGCGCTTGGCGAACCAGGGAGCGACAGAATGCTTCCTCCGTGATGTCGCCAGGCAGGGCAATGGCCTTGCGCCCCTCGGCTTCGATCAGGCCGACTGCCTGTCGAGCATCCGGTTCTTCGACCGGTAGATAATTGAGGGCGATATCTGCACCTTCCCGGGCAAAGGCAATCGCCACCGCACGGCCGATGCCGGAGTCGGCCCCCGTGATCAGGGCCTTGCGGCCTTTCAGCCGGCCAAAGCCTACATAGCTTTTTTCGCCATGATCCGGCTCTGGACGCATGTCGCTGTCCAGCCCTGGGGCCTCTTGGGTCTGGGCCGCAAACCCCGGTCGCGGATATTGAGTTTGTGGATGCTGCATCTCGTATTGGTTCATGGGGCACTCCAAAAAGAACAGGAAGAATTCCCGCTACGTGAACGTTGGAAGGGGTGCCCCAAAGAAAGGTTTATTTTCATTGTTTTTTGATGCGACGAACGGGCGCACAGTTGACGGATGAATCGCGAAAGGCCCCGCGTTTGCGGCGCAACAGCGATAAAACTGACGGCTTGGACGGTCAAAATGTGAAGCAAGACGATGTATTCAAAATCTTTCTGTCCTGCGGGCCCCATGACTTTTACAATCCTTCCAATTGAGTGAGCACGTCGCCCAAACGCAAAGGAATACAAGATGAAGTCGACTCCGAAACGCCCCAGCTCCCTGCCGCAACGGGAAGGCGTTACACCTAGTCATTTGTCGTTCCCGGTCGTTGGAATCGGCGCTTCGGCGGGCGCCCTCAATGCATTGAAAATCTTCTTCGAACAGATGCCTGCCGACAGCGGTGGGTAGCCACGTGGCGATTGACCTGTTTTTCCGTGATCTGGCTGATGCGCACAAGGAACATGCCTTCTGCATCGTGCTGTCCGGGTCCGGCAGCGACGGTGCCGTCGGACTGTCGCGGATCAAGGAACAGGGTGGCGTGACCCTTGTGCAGACACCGTCGGACGCCGAGTTCGACGGCATGCCGCTGGCGGCCATCGCGACATCGATGGTGGACGTCGTGCTGCCCGTCGCCGAGATACCCCAGAAGATCCTCGAACTGTGGCGCAACTCGCAAACCATAACGCTGCCCGCACCGCATGACATGCCGACAGACACCCCCCGGAAAAGAGCAGGCGGTCGCCGAGCAAACGCTGCAGGATATCCTGCTGTTGCTGTGCAACCGCACGGGGCATGACTTCAAGCACTATAAGCGCGCCACAGTGCTGCGGCGCATCGAGCGGCGCCTGCAAGTGACCGCGCAACCGGACCTGCCGACGTATTTCAGTTAACGCCTCAACTACCCGCAGCTGGCGGACGACGCGACCTCGGTGTTCGAGTCGCTGAACATGATGGAGCGAGAGGTCAGCAGCATCGATCACCGTTGGTACATCGCGCGCCTGTTGCCTTACCGGTCCAGCGAAAACCACATCGACGGCACGGTGCTCACGTTCATCGATATCACCAAGCGCCGAGAGGCCGAAGAAGACCTGCGGCTGGGCCAGGAACGCATGAGGCTGGTGGCCGAGAGCACGCACGACTTCGCGATCATCATTCTCGATGAGCAGGGCCTGATCACTGACTGGAACACCGGTGCCGAGCTGATTTTCGGTTACAAGAGCACTGAGGTCATCGGCGTCTATTACGACCTGCTGTTTTCGTCGGAAGACCGCAAAGCCGGGGTTCCCGAGAATGAATTGCGTCAGGCCCGCGAGCACGGGCGATCCTACGCGGCTGGAGCAGATCATCTGGAATCTGCTGCACAATGCGCTGAAGTTCACCTCGCAGAACGCCCGTATCCAGATCATCCTGGGTGTCAACGACGGCCACGCGCGGCTGCAGATCATCGACAACGGCATCGGGCTCGCGCCGGCGGACATCGAACATGTCTTCGACCTGTTCAAGCAGGCCAAGCCGAGAACGGGCACCCATCAGCGCGATGGCTTGTGCATCGGCCTTTCGCTGGTTCGCCAACTCGTGCAGGCCCATGAAGGCTCGGTCAGCGTCAAATCGGCGGGGCTGGGCCACGGTTGCGCGTTCACCGTCTTGATTCCGCTGTCGGACCAGACGATGGATGTCGATCAGAATGAACCCAAGGCCGAGCAGAAAGGGCGGCTCAAGGGGCTCAAAGTGCTGCTGGTGGACGACTCCCCGGAAGTCGTCGATGTCATGCGCATGTTGCTTGAGATGGAGGATGCGCGGGTCAACTCTTTCAGCGAACCCTTGCTGGCCCTGCGCAACGCCACGGATGAGCACTATGACGTCGTTTTGTCCGACATCGGCATGCCGGTCATGGATGGGCATGAGTTGATCCAGGCGTTGCGTCAGACCAAATTGCACAAGTTCACCCCCGCGATCGCTTTGACCGGGTACGGCGTTGCGGCGCAAGTGCAGAAAGCCAAGACAGCGGGTTTCGATCGGCATTTGAGCAAGCCGGTGCAATATGAAGCGTTGGTGGAAGCCATCGAGGAACTGTGCAGCAGCATGTTGAAATGAGTGTGGCTGGCGTGTCTCTTCAGCGGCAAGGCTTGCGGGGGACGAGCGCCGATGCGCCCCTTGTCTCCTGGAGCAAGTGATCCACCACTTGCGCCAGCGCGAGCGGCGTCGGCAGCCTGTCGCTCAGCGCCTGTCGGAAGACCTTCCGTTGGCGGTCCGCACTCGTGCCGGCGGCGACCATCTCGCGCGCCTGATCGAAGAGGTCAGGCATCTGCAGGCGCTCAGCGGTCGCGCCCATGACGTGTTCGGCCTGTTCCAGCCACTGCCCGATGGAAACAGTCCGCTCGTGGCCTTCGACGAGAAACGCGCCCAGCAGGCCCGAGCGTTTTGCTCTCCAGCGGTTTTCCTCAAGCAGGATCCGTGAGGTCGGTGTGTACGAAGTGCCTGGTCGTTCCTGCTCCAGGGCGTGGGCGACCAGCAAACGATAGAGAGAGGCGAGTGTGAGGGCGTCGGCCAGGCAGGGGCACGCGTCGGTCATGCGCAACTCCAGCGTGGGGTACCTGGCGCACGGGCGTATCGCCCACCAGCACTCGCTGGGCCGTTCGATGACGCCTGTGCGCGAGAGCAAGGCGATGTGGGCATCGTAATCGTCCTGCCCGGCAAACAGCGGCGGGATGCCCATGCGCGGCCATTCATCGCACAGCGTCTGGCGGAAACTCATGTAGCCGCTGTCCGCGCCGTCCCAGAACGGTGACGAACAGCTCAAGGCCAGCAGCAGCGGCGTCCAAGGCAAGACTTCATTCATGACGCGTATCCGGTCGACGTGACCAGGCACCTCGACATGCACATGCAGCCCCGATAAAACGCTACGTCGCGCAACATGGGCGTATCGGCGGAAGATCTGCCGGAAGTGTTCTTCATCGGTCGCCGTTTGCCCGCGCCAATCGGCGAGCGGGTGACTGCCGGCGCTGATGGCGCCCAATCCATACGGCAACAGGCTGCTGATCAAGGTCTCGCGGGCGCCGGCAAGGTAATCCGTCGCCTGGCCCAACGTATTGAACGTCGGCGAGGCGACCTCGATTTGTCCCTGGAACATCTCGAACGCGAAGTGTTCGCCGAGCGCGTCCCGGCATGCCTGGACTGCCTCACGGCATGGCTGGCCCACCATGGCGCGGGACGCGAGGTCAGTGATGAAATACTCCTCTTCGATACCGAATCGCGGGCCTTCGCTCATGACCATGCTCCTCGCGGTACGCCAATCGGGTGCCTAGCGGTAATCGTCACCGGCGATCGCACGCAGGTACGCCTGATCGGCTTCGATGCGCAGGTCTCGCCATTCTTCCCAGCTCACGATTTGCCGACGGTGCATCTCATCGCACTGGCGCAACAACTCATCGTGGTAGTCATTCGGGCAGTCCATGCGCAATGCCTGGTTGTCCAGTGCGCGGTGCCAGCGGTCGAGTGCCTGAAGCTTCATCTCTTGTGTGGCGGTCAGCTGGTGGTTGAAGGCGTGCATGGCGAAGCTCTTCCACGGGGCGTTTCAACGTTGAGCACCGGCCTCGCCATGGGGTTCAGCGAATCCGACAAAGGGCTGCCGACCGTTCAGCCTTTGCTGTGTTCCGGTGAAGAAGGGCCTTTGGTGACACCTCGGGGGCCGGAGATGCCCCAGATGACCGCCCCCAAGATCGGCAGCAGCACAAGCGCCGACCACCAGACCTTGCTCAGCGTATGGCCGTCGCTTCTGAACACGCTATTGATGATCCACAGATCGAGCAGAAGGACGATCACTGCGCCGCCGATCAGAAAGTATGTGGTTTCCATGATGCACCTCCATCGGTTGTAGAGGTTTTGGGTGAGACGGCGAACAAAGGTTCAGCCGCAATGACTGCCGGACGCGATCGTTCGGTGTCCCGTTGCCGCTCATGCAAATAAAAGGAATTTTCCCTGTCGCATTTTCTCTTTTGTTTAAGACGTTCGATCTGCAGCCTTCACAGGGGAAACAGCTCCATGACATCGATAGAGTGCCTGAGCACCGTGCCTGCCGCGCTTCACGAGAGGCCGAACCGTCCGAACCATGAGATCTACGCAAGACTGCTCACGGACGACCCCGAGGCGGGCGCCATCGCCCAAGCCTTTTTGCAGCCGCATTTGGCGGCGGCCGGCGACATGGCCGATGAGTTGCCGGCCGATCCCGAGCAACTCCTTCACTGGTCGCAGGCCCGCTGCGCCGCCGTCGCGGCGCAGTACGCGAGTTATCTGGCGTCCCGGCAGGCCGGAGAAGGGCGCCGCTACTTTCGGAACACCGCCCATGCCTTGTACTTTCTGCAGCATGTCGGGCCGACCAAGGCCGTTGATGGCGCCTGGTTGGCGGGGGTGCTGCACCATTGGCAAGACGTCCGTTTCGATCACTTGCAAGCGATCTATCTTGAGGAACTGGGCGAGGGCGTGCCCAGGCAGAACCATGTGCTGATCTATCGCCAGCTGTTGGCTGAGCACGGTTGTGACGACCTGTCCGACCTTGGCGACGAATACTATCTGCAAGGTGCGATACAGCTGGCGTTGGGGCATGGCTGCGACGCGTTGTTGCCTGAGGTCATCGGTTACAACCTGGGTTACGAGCAATTGCCGCTGCATCTGTTGATCAGCGCTTATGAGCTGCGCGAGCTCGGTATCGACCCGCATTACTTTCGCCTGCATGTGACCATCGACAACGCCAGCACCGGGCACGCCCGCCGCGCCGTGAAGGCTCTGCAGGACTTGCTGCCGGCGGGGGAGCAGCGGGCCGCCTTCTATCGGCGCATGAAATCGGGCTATCGGCTGAACGACCTCGGGCCCGGTTCCACGGCGGTGATCCAGGCATTCGACTTGAAGCGCGAGGCCCTGGCGATGCTGGAGCGCAAAGCCGTGTTCGGGCGACACATGCATTCCGATTACTGTCGGATCGAAAACCGCACCATCAACCAATGGCTGGCGACGCCGGGCCAGATGGAAGCCTTTCTCGATGCGTTGATCCGCAAAGGTTGGATCAAGCGCGGCGAGGATCCGACCCAAAGCCGCTTCTGGCGACTCATCGACGGCAGCCCGGCGGTGATGTTCGGCGTGTTCAGCGTCTACGAAAAACAGCTGTTGCATGATTGGATCGCCGACGGCTGGCAGGACGGCAACCCGCGCGCCGGAGGGGCGCGCAACCCTACCGGTGAGGACATCGGCCAGGTCAGCGACAGCGAGACCCTTACCCTGCACAAGACCCTGCAAGCGCAATCGCCGCTTGAACAGATGAACACGTTGATCCCCTGGCTGGCGCCGCAACGTCACTGGCGCCCGGCAGGGCTATTCGCCACCCGCCGATTCATGCAGCTGCGCAAAGCCTTGCGCTGAACATTCAGGAGGTTCCATGACCGCGCAACAGCGGATCGATCGCGAATTGCTTGAGCTGGGCATGCACCTGCGCCAAAGCGGTTACCGGTTCATCACACCGACGCCCTTGACCCACGAGCGGGTCATGCAACGGGCGCAAAGGCCCTTGGCGAAGGATCAGCGCGACGTCTTCGGCTGGTCGATGCCCTTCGACAAAGGGTTGTTTGCGGCCGACCGGTTTCAAGCGCTGGAGCGCGCAGGCATTTTCGAACAGCAAGGCTCGCTATGGCGCAGCACCGTGCGCTGGTCGTCGTTGAATGACCTGCTGTTCGTGCATTCGGCCTATCCGACCCGCCAGACCGATGCCGTGTTTTTCGGTCCGGATACTTATCGGTTTGCCCGGGCCATCGAGGCGCACCTGCAACGGCGGACGGCACCGGTGACGCGCGCGGTGGACATCGGCTGCGGCGCCGGCGTCGGCGCGGTATTGATCGCCCGGGCGCGGCCGCAGGCCCAGGTGGTCGCGGTGGACATCAATCCGCGCGCGTTGCGCTTGACCGCCGTCAATGCCGGGCTGGCCGGCACCGACAACATTGCGATTTACCACAGCGACCTGCTGGCCAGTGTCGAAGGTCGGTTTGACCTGATAGTCGCCAACCCCCCTTACATGAACGACCCGCAGCAACGTGCGTACCGTCACGGCGGCGGAGCCCTGGGAGAGGCGCTGTCGGTGCGTATCGTGCGTGAGGCGCTAGCGCGCCTGAGCGCGGGCGGCACGCTGCTGCTGTACACCGGCGTGGCCATGGTGCGCGGTGCGGATCCTTTTCTGGACCGGATCGAAGCGTTGTTCGACAGTGGTTTCAGCTGGGCCTATGAAGAGCTGGATCCGGACGTCTTCGGTGAAGAGCTGCTCGAGCCCGGCTATGGGCAGGTCGAGCGCATTGCCGTGACGCTGCTCACGGTCACCCGCAACTAATCGAAACTTCGCCGGCCGCGGGGCTGTCGAGACCTTTACACCTTCCGGGTTCGCCTGCACTGCATGCGTGCCGGGGAAGCCATGCGCAAAGGGGACAGCGAGGGTGAACATGACAGTCACAGTGGGCGATTACCTGGTCGAGCGGCTCAGCCAATGGGGCGTGACACGAATTTTCGGTTATCCGGGGGACGGCATCAACGGGGTCTTCGGCGCGTTGAGCCGTGCGCGGGGCAAGATCGAATTCGTGCAGGCCCGACATGAAGAAATGGCCGCGTTCATGGCCTCGGCCCATGCCAAATTCACCGGAGAACTGGGCGTATGCATCGGCACCTCCGGCCCCGGCGCTTCGCACTTGATCACCGGCCTGTACGACGCCCGGCTCGATCACATGCCGGTGCTGGCGATTGTCGGGCAGCAAGCGCGTACGGCGCTGGGCAGCCACTATCAGCAAGAGCTGGATCTGGTGTCGATGTTCAAGGACGTCGCCGGTGCTTTTGTGCAGCAGGCCTCGGCACCTGCCCAAGTGCGGCATCTGCTGGATCGCGCGGTACGCACGGCGATCGGCGAGCGGCGCGTGACCGCACTAATCCTGCCGAACGATTTGCAGGACATCGAATACAAGGCGCCGGCGCGGGCGCACGGCACAGCGCATTCCGGGGTCGGCTACTGCAAGCCGAGAATATTGCCCTACGACGCGGATCTGCAGAACGCGGCCCAGGTGCTGAACGCGGGCGAGAAGGTCGCGATGTTGGTGGGCGCCGGAGCGCTGGGGGCAAGCGATGAAGTGTTCGCGGTTGCCGAAAGGCTCGGCGCCGGTGTGGCCAAGGCTCTGCTGGGCAAAGCCGTGTTGCCGGACGAGTTGCCGTGGGTCACCGGCAGCATCGGCTTGCTGGGCACCGAGCCGAGCTACCGGTTGATGATGGAATGCGACACCTTGCTGATGGTCGGCTCGGGGTTTCCGTATGCCGAGTTCCTGCCGAAGGAGGGGCAGGCGCGCGGGGTGCAGATCGACGTGCAGCCCGACATGCTCGGCCTGCGCTATCCGATGGAGGTCAATCTGGTGGGCGACGCTGGCGAGACGCTCGCCGCGCTTGCGCCGTTGCTCGAACACAAAACCCAGCGCAAATGGCGCAAGAAGATTGAGGGCTGGCGCGCCGCTTGGGAGAAAACGCTCGAGAAGCGCGCCATGGCCAAGGCCGATCCGGTCAATCCGCAGCGGGTGGTGTACGAGTTGTCCCCGCGCCTGCCCGAGCAAGCCATTGTCACCAGCGATTCCGGCTCCTGCGCCAACTGGTTCGCCCGCGACCTGAAAATCCGCAGAGGCATGAAGTGTTCGCTTTCCGGCGGCCTGGCCTCCATGGGCGCGGCCGTGCCCTATGCGATCGCGGCAAAGTTCGCCTTCCCGCAACGCCCGGTGATTGCCCTGGTGGGCGACGGTGCGATGCAGATGAACAACATGGCCGAGCTGATCACGGTCGCCAAGTACTGGCGGCAATGGGAAAGCCCGCAATGGATCTGCGCCGTGTTCAACAACGAGGACTTGAACCAGGTCACTTGGGAGCAACGGGTGATGGAAGGCGATCCGAAGTTCGAGGCTTCGCAGGACATTCCCGATGTGCCGTATCACCTGTTTGCGATTTCCATCGGCCTCAAAGGCATTTTCGTCGATCGCGAAGAGGACGTGGCGGCAGCCTGGGAGCAGGCGTTGGCGTCGGACGTGCCGGTGCTGATCGAGTTCAAGACCGATCCGGACGTGCCGCCGCTGCCGCCGCACATCAAGTTGGAGCAGGCGAAGAAATTTGCTGCCACCTTGCTCAAGGGGGATGCCGACGAAGCCGGCGTCATCGTGCAAACGGCCAAGCAGGTACTGGGCGCGGTATTGCCCGGCAAAGCCAGATAGCGAGGTCGACCTCGGCCCATGGACACCCTCGGTTCCGCTCTCATGGCCGCGCGAATCCAGTTCGCGGTCACCATCGGTTTCCATATCGTGCTGGCGGCCTTCACCATTGGCCTGGCGAACTGGTTGATGGTGCTGGAGGCGTTGTGGCTCAAGAGCGGGCGCGAGACCTATCTGGACATCTACCGCTACTGGCTCAAGGTGTTTGCCTTGACCGTGGCGGTCGGCACTGCCTCCGGCCTGATTCTGGAGTATCAGTTCGGTCTCAACTGGTCGCGGCTGTCGGTCAAGGCCGGCGATGTTCTCGGGCCGTTGATGTTCTACGAAGTCCTCGCGGCGTTTTTTCTCGAGGCCGGCTTCCTCGGCATCATGCTGTTCGGCTTGAAGAAGGTCGGCCCGCGTCTGCATTTTTTCGCCACGTGCGCGGTGGCGGCGGGGTCGTTGATCAGTGCGTTCTGGATTCTCTCGGCCAACTCGTGGATGCACACCCCGGCGGGTTTTTCCCATGGCCCGGACGGTCGGTTCATTGCCCAGGACTGGTGGGCGATCATCTTCAATCCTTCGTTTCCCTATCGCCTGACGCACATGACGCTGGCCGCCTGCTTGGGCACCGCGACGCTGGTGGCGGGGTGCAGCGCCTGGCAGTTGCTCAAGGCCGCCGGCAACCCGCGGGTGCGCGTGCAGTTATCCATGGCGATGTGGGTGTTGACGGTGCTGACGCCGGTGCAAATCGTCGTCGGCGACTTGCATGGCCAGCACAGTCTGCAGGTGCAGCCGCAGAAAGTGGCGGCGATCGAAGGTTCATGGACGCGTCCCGCCGAGGGCGCCGGCGAGCCGCTGCGGCTCTTCGCCTGGCCCGACATGAGTGAACGACGCAATCGCTGGGAGCTGGCGATCCCGCGCATCGGTTCGCTGTACCTGACGCATGACCTGAGCGGAACCATCGCTGCGCTCGACGAGTTCGCGCCACAGGACATTCCGCCGGTGGCGCCGGTGTTCTTTGCGTTTCGGCTGATGGTCGGCCTCGGGCTGTTGATGCTCGGGCAGGGGCTGGCCAGTCTGCTGCTGCGCCGGAACAAGCGCTTGTACCGTTCTCGCCGCTGGCTAGGGGCTTGCGTGCTGATGGCGCCGGCAGGTTTCCTGGCCATGCTCAGCGGCTGGACGGTGACCGAAGTGGGGCGTCAGCCGTTCACCGTGTATGGGCTGCTGCGCACCGCCGACAGCCTGTCATCGGTGTCGCGGGCGCAAGTGGTCGGGTCGACCTGGCTGATCCTCGGGTTTTATCTGGTGGTGTTCGCGATCGGGCTTTGGGTGTTGCTGCGCCTGTTGCGTGATCCCCCGGACCGCGGCGAGCCCGGGCCGCAGCCGACGCTGCCCGACGAAACCGGGCACTCCTGAGGACGTGTGGCCATGGACACTGACGTGATGACACTGTTGTGCGCGGTGGCTCTGGCCTTTTCGATCTTGAACTACGTGCTGCTCGATGGCACCGACCTGGGCGTCGGCGTGCTGCTGGGGTTGACCCGCCGAAGCGACCACCGACGGACGATGGCCGTCAGCATCCTGCCGATCTGGGACGCCAATGAAACCTGGCTGGTGCTCGGTGGCGGCGGGTTGCTGGCGCTGTTTCCGCTGGCCTACGCGATCCTGCTGCCGGCTCTGTATCTGCCGTTCATCCTGATGTTCCTGGCCTTGATCCTGCGCGCGGTGGCCCTGGAGTTCCGGGATCATGCGCCGAGCGAGCGGCTCAAGCGCGCGGTGGACGGCGTGCTGCTGGTCGGGTCGCTGTCGGCGAGCGTGGGGCAGGGCGTGGTGCTCGGCGCGCTGGTGCAGGGCGTGCCGCATCAGGGCGGGCAGTACAGCGGCAATGGCTGGGAATGGCTCGGGCCGTTTCCGTTGTTTTGCGGCCTGGTGCTGGCGTGCGGCTATACGTGGCTGGGGGCGTGCTGGCTGTACTGGCGCACTGTCGATGAACTGCAGCAGCGTTGCGCGCATCAAGCGCGCGTGCTGGCGCTGGTGACGGTCGGGCTGTTGGGGGGACTGGTGGCCTGGACGACCACGTTGCACGGGCAGTATGCCCAGCGTCTCGAATCGCCGCTGATCGCGCTGCCGGCGGCGTCGGTGCTCGCCGGTCTGCTGGTGGGCTTCGCCGCGGGCTTTCGCAGCCGGTTTCAAGGCATGCCGTTGTTCGCGGCGCTGGGTGTCTTTGTCCTCGCGTTCGGATTGATGCTCGTCGCGCTGTACCCGCTGATCATCCCGCCCGGGTTGACCCTGCAAGCGGCCACGTCGAGCACCGGGAGTCAGGCGTTCATGCTGGTGGGGTTCGCCGTGCTGGTGCCGGTCACCCTGATCTACAACACCTATGGTTTCCGGGTTTTCAGCGGAAAAATCCATGGGGCCTCGCCACGTTGAGCACGTTCGTCGAGTCGTTGACTTCACGCTCAACGTGAAAAATTGTACGTAAGAATTTTATATGTACAGCTTTTTCCAGTGCCTTTTAGCTTTCCGGCAAACTTTCTGAATTTTTCCACACGAGCCCTCTCACTTGTTATGAGCGCAGGGAGAACCTCAGGAGCCAGGCAAGGGGCTCAGTAACCCTGCACGCGCCTTATGGCGGCCGAACACCGCCCTGACGTAGAAAAGGGAGGCAAGCGATGAGCGAGGAAATCCTGCGGCCGAGCACCAGCCATGCGTGGGACGATGAGATTGCGCGCAACACCGAAATGTTTCGCGACGCGGATCTTCTGGAGGAGCAAGCCTACCGGATCATCGACGCCGGAATGGATGAGCCGCAAGTGTGGAGCCGCTTCTCCGAAGCCAAGGCCAGGGCCGATGCCAAGCGCACGGAAGCTTACCGGGACTGGATGCGCATCAAGCGGGCGATGATGAACAAACCGGATCACCGCTGACGCCAGGGGGGCGCTGGCGGGGTGCTGTCCCGGACCGCCAGCGTGAGGCGATCATCGGACGGTGCAGGTCAGCGATGAAGGTCTCGCGAACCCACTGGCTTGCGCTCCGCTGATCCGGAATGCGCAGTGCCGAGTGAACTCGCTGGGGCTGAGTCCTTCGGAATCTGAAGAGGCACTTCTTCAATTCCAACGCCAGAGGATTCCACCATGCGAGCAATGACGTACCACGGCGCTCATGACGTCAGAGTCGAAACAGTACCGGATCCGATCATCGAGGCACCGGATGACATCATCCTTCGGGTGACGGCCACTGCGATCTGCGGTTCGGATCTGCACCTGTACCGGGGCAAGATCCCGACCGTCGAACACGGCGATATCTTTGGGCATGAGTTCATGGGCATCGTGGAGGACACCGGCCCCGCCGTCACCGCCGTGCAGCGTGGGGATCGGGTGGTGATCCCGTTCGTGATTGCCTGCGGCGACTGTTTTTTCTGCCGGCAAACGCTCTACGCAGCGTGCGAGACGACCAACACCGGTGCAGGTGCGGCCATGAACAAAAAACGGATTCCGCCGCCGGCAGCGTTGTTCGGTTACAGCCGGATGTACGGTGGCATTCCCGGCGGGCAGGCGGAGCTGGTGCGGGTGCCGAAGGCCAACACCGGACCGTTCAAGGTGCCGGGAACCCTGACGGACGAGAAGGTCCTGTTCCTGTCCGACATACTTCCGACCGCGTGGCAGGCCGTGATCAATGCGGATCTGGGGCAGGGGGCGAGCGTTGCGATCCACGGGGCAGGACCGGTGGGATTGCTCAGCGCGGCCTGCGCACGGATGCTGGGCGTCGAACGCATTTTCATGGTCGATCACCATCAGTACCGACTGGACTACGCGCGACGCACCTACGGCGTTATCCCGATCAACTTCGATGACGACGATGACCCGGCGGATACGATCATCAGCCAGACGCCCGGCAACCGGGGTGTGGACGCCGCAATCGATGCAGTGGGGTTCGAGGCCAAGGGCAGCGCCACCGAAACCATGCTGGCCACGCTCAAGCTCGAAGGCAGCAGCGGCAAGGCGCTGCGGCAGTGCATCGCGGCGGTGCGTCGGGGCGGCGTGGTCAGCGTGCCGGGCGTGTATGCCGGGTTTATCCATGGTTTCCTGTTCGGCGACGCCTTCGACAAGGGCCTGACCTTCAAGATGGGCCAGACCCACGTGCAGCGCTATCTCCCCGAGTTGCTGGGGCATATCGAAACGGGCCGGCTGCAGCCGGACGCGATCATCAGCCACCGGCTCTCCCTCGAGCAGGCGGCGGAGGGCTACAGGATTTTCGACAAGAAACAGGAAGACTGCCGCAAAGTCATCCTGACGCCGGGCGCCGGCGATGTGCCGCCGGCCGTCTGATCAAGCAGACCCGTGGCGAAAACCCTCGCCACGGGACAACTCAGCGGGAGAAGGTCATGAAAACAATCTGTGTCTGGGTAGGTCTTTGCTCGGTTTTGCTCTTGCAGGGCTGTTTTGAAGGTTCGAACGATGCGCCGAACAAGGACGGCGACAAAAGCAAGGCTTCCTTGCAGATCCAGAAGGACAAGGCCGCCGAACAGGATCGGTGATTGATTTCGCGGATACGCGGGCGCAACTCAAGCGTACCTGCGAAGGTCAACCGGACAGCACTCTCTTCGGGAAACCGCCATGTCGATTGCCAAAGACACTGTCGATTATCTGCGTACGCATTCGCTGATCCTGACCACCGCCGAGTCCTGTACGGCCGGCATGATCGTGATGGTGTTGTCCGAAGTGCAGGGCAGCGGCGACCTCATCGAATGCGGTTACGTCGTGTACTCGCCCCAGGCCAAGCGACGCCTGCTGCATGTCCGCGCGGCAACCATCTCCCGGTTCAATCTGACCAGCGTCGAGGTCGCCCGCGAAATGGCCGTGGGGGCCTTGCGCGACAGCACGGCGAATGTGGCGGTGGCGACCACCGGCATTTTGGGGCCGGACGACGTCGACGGCATTCCCGCCGGTACGGTGTGTTTCGCCTGGGCCTTTCAGGCGGCGGACAGACAATGGGTCTTCAGCCGCGAGATGCACTTCTCGGGCAGCCGTTGCGAGGTGCAGGCCGCGGCCACGGAGTTCGCGCTGATGGGGGTGCGGCGATTTCACCGCTGTATGGCGCAAGACGACGAGGCGGCTGCTCATGAGTGACGACGGCGACCATCCGGATCTGCGTAGCCGGCAGGCGCCGATCCGTGAGGACATGGCCTATCAACTGAAGGTTTGGCGCTTCGAGCGCTGCGGCTGGTATGTCCTGGTGCTGTTGGTGCTGCTGGGCCTGGCGGGACTGTTTTCCCGAGGGATGATCAGCTCCCGGGAGGTGCGCTCGGCGGACGGCAATGTCCGGGTGGGGTACGAGATGTTCCATCGCAACGGCTCGACCAACTCGATGAAGATCAGCATGGCGGCGGCGCCGGAAGCAACCGTAGAGCTGGAGCTGACCGGTGACCTGCTCGAGGGGTTCAGCATCGAGACCCTGCAGCCGGAACCGGTACGCAGCCGCAGTTCGGCCAACGGTCTGCACCTTTGGTTGCAGGCGGATACGCAAGGGGAGCTCAGCCTTTACCTGACCCTGCGCGGTGACGGTCTGGGCTTGTTCCGCAGCCATATCACTACGCCGGGTTCCGACGGTGTGACGCTCGTCCAATTCATTTTTCCATAGGTGCCCCATGGACTCGGTCTTGCGTGCGGCGGCGATGTATGTGGCCCTGATGGTGCTGTTCAAGATTGCCGGCAGGCGTTCGCTGGCGGAGCTGACGACATTCGATTTCGTGTTGCTGATGATCATTGGTGAGGCCACTCAGCAGGCCTTGCTGGGGGACGATTTCTCTCTGACCAATGCGATGCTGGTGATCGTGACGCTGATCGCCATCGATGTGGGCTTTTCCCTGCTGAAACAGCGCTCGGCTCGGGTGTCACGGCTGATTGACGGCGAACCGACGATCATCGTCGAGCACGGCAAACTGTTGCACCGCCGCCTGCGGCATGCGCGGCTGGTGGAAGCGGACGTCATGGAAGCGGCCCGTTCCAGTCAGGGCATCGAGAGGATCGAACAGATCAAGTTTGCGATCATCGAGCGTAACGGCAAGATCTCCGTCATTCCTCAAGAGTCCGGCACGACATGAGCACGTTTTCCTTCGCCCGTTCATCTGTTCGGCCGCACTCGGCAAGCCTCGCGGCTTCGAACCTGTACGGCCCGGATTATCCGGGGCTTCATGGGTGAGGTGGTTATGTCTACCGATTCGAGTTTCGAAGACCAAGCGCAAGGTTCTGTTCCCTCCAAACCTGAACCCGGTACGGAGGAGCCGACACTGGATCCTGAGGATCCCGACAAGTACGACCCGTTGAAGAATCCACCGGATGATCGTCCGCAGGACTGGCGGGATCCGGCTGAAAGGGTCACGCCGGAAGCGGATGAGCCGACGCCGCTTTCGGATGACAGACGATAAGCGAAACCCGGCCTCTGGCCGGGTTCTTGTGTGCGCCATTCGTCCATTGCGCTGCACTTGCGGCGCCCCGTGGCTTCTCACCTCTATGCACGGAATTCCCGCGCCGCAGCCGGAGAGGCATGATGGACATTGACGAGAACGCACCAGGCAATCAATCGCAGCAGGCCGTTACCCGCACAACGGACAACGAGACCGGGCACGATCCGGGACGGAGTGAACCGCAACCGCCGTTGCCGCCGGATGACGAAGCTCCGGTCGACGAAGACATGGCCGACGTCGATGCCGCAAACGCGGTAGCGACAGAGCATCCCGAACCGGGAAGCACGGGCGCTCTCGGCGGTGCCGGCAAGCCTCACCGGAACCCCGAGCGCAGCGGCGACGTAGAGACACCCCGCGGCATGCCTGCCAGCGATCCTGAATCGGGTGCCTGAAGCCCAGGGGGAGGAGGGAACACCCTGCCGATCACCGATGAAAGGGGTGATCGGCATTTCAAGCCAATTGCACTGAGCCGTTCGCCTTTCACAACAAGGCCCTCGTCTATGCTTGACGGGTGTCAGAGATCCCGCAGTCGCCATTTCAGAACAAATAGGAATAAATGACTCGACCGAGTTTGCCTTCCACGCCATCCTCGTTGCGGTCAACAGCTTCCCCATAGGTCAGCTTGATCGAGGCGTTCCTGGAGAGCGTAAGACCGGCCGTCACCCCCAGTGATAAGGATCGCTGCGCATTGTCGTCATTTTCTCCGTCCGTGCGGGTTTCGCCGCCACGCCAGAACAGCATGTCCGCCGACATCCAGAATGGGCTGGCGAAGTTGTGGGTGATGTGAGCCTCACCACCGTACAACGGTGCTTGGGACTTGCGCCTGGCACCGTAGGGCGAATGATTGTCGCTGTAGAAAATCACGGCCGGAAGCAGTTCGAAGGTGGTCAGCGATGGATCCAGCCAGGAGTTGCCCAGCGCATAGGACATGGGTGCCCCCAACTGCCAAGCGTAGCGGTGGGTGCCCAAGTTGACGGCTTTGTTCGAGTCGTACTCACCGGTGGGCAAGAATACTTTGCCGAGAATGCCGAGGGAAAATCCCGGGCGATACTTCACGTACTCCTCGACGGACAATGCCGGCGACCCGATCAAGCCGAACGCCACCCCCAGTTGCGCATCGCCAAGACCCGAGCTGGACGTCGAAAGCGATTGCCTTGGCAACTCCACCGTCGCCTCGACCTCTCCGAACGGCAGCACACCGAAAACAGCGGTGGCATGCCCTGCAAGATCCACGACCTCGGTGTACTGCAGAACGCCGACATTGACATCGACTTCGCTGCCGCGGATGACCGACCCAGGCGCAGCCGACTGGTTACCGCGGGTGGCAATGCCGTGAACGGTCAGCATCTTCGTGCCGACAGGCGCCAATTGATAGGCACGAGCGCCGTCATCGGCGGCTTGTCCTTCACATGACATGCCCAGCAACAGGGAAAAAAAGACGCAATGTTTGTTTGGGTACAGAGACATGGAATGGTCCGGGCGACGGTTGTGCATCACTGGGCAGGTTGCGCTTCAGGAAACTTCCATTGCCCATCGAGGACTTCAGGGCGAGGCCGATACAGGCGCACGACGTAGTTCCAGCCGGCGGTGACGGGCAAGCAATTGGGCGTCGTGGCCTGGCATGCGCCGAACTGAATGGTGTAGGCGCCGTCCCTGTCGGGCTTGGCGGTGAGGTTGTTGAGCGAGTACGCGCCCAGCGCATTTTTTTCGAAGTAGCCATTGCGGTCGTAGACGCTCAATGACCAGAAACCGTCCACGGGGACATTCTTGACCGTCAGCTTGTAGGGCGTGCGGCCGTCATTGTGCTCCGGGAACACGCTGACGTATTTGGCCGCGTAATCCGGGTTGCCTCCCCAGCCCGCGGCCGTGCCCATCAGATGCGCGATCGGGTTGACCTCCTCGCGGGTGCCGAACATGTGCGGTCCGCCGCCGAACGAGGACAATGTCTCCAGGGTCTGGCGGACTTTTGTCTGTGAAGCCGCATCCCAGGCCACGGTTTCGTATCGGCCTTTGTTGGCCTGTTCGACACCAATGGCGTCTTGTAAGCGCTGAGCGGCCTTGACGTCGTCCGGCTGCCCTGCGTTGACCAGCGTGCGCACGACGATAAATACGTATCGGGTGCCAACCTTGTCCCGGTCATAGGTATGACGCCCTGGGGTGTAGGTCACCTCGGTGGTGTAGTGATCCTGGGAAATCACCTGCAGTGACATGAAGCGCTTTGCGGCCTCGGGCAAGGTGATGCTGACGGGCCCTGCGTCCAGATCGAAAACCCCTGAGGTGTACAGGGTGTCGCGGTTCATCCTCACCACGGTCTGCTTTTCGATTGCGGTCGGTTCGCGTTCATGTATCAGGGCACCGAACCCGCCTTTCTCGACGGTTCTCTTAAAGTACAGATCGGTTTCTGCACGGATGAAGTTGAACGCGTCGACTCGCACGGCAGGACTGTCGTCCGCCGATACGGCCAGTGAACACAAGCAGAGCGCCATGCAGGTGAGGGCGCGGGGGGAAACAGGTTTGCGCATGGATCTTTCCTTGAGAGCGGAGGGGCGTTCTTATCGGATTGCGATGGTCGCAATTGCTCGATCCGGAGCATCGGCGCTGCCGGTGCCTGACCACCAATCCTCAACTGACAAAAAATGTACCGCCCGCAGGATTGCCTCCATCCGAGGTTCAATCCGTCGTACGGACAAAAAGTGCCGGCCTTGCCGGGAGGCAATGCCGGTTGTCTGCAGAGGGCAGAGCGATCAGCCGAGCCTGATCAGCGTCGGACCGTCCCAGCGCAGCTCCTTCATCAAGCCGCGTGGCTCGTAGGCCCTCACCATCAACCAGAAAAGATCGCCCTTCTTGACCGGCAACCAGTTGGCGCGCTTGTCCGCGCCCGGATCCTCGGCCTGGACATAAATATCCAGGCTGCCGTCGCTGCCGTATTTCAAACCGGCTGTGCGATCTCCGATGGCATAGCGGTGGATCGGGTTATCGATGACCGTGTATTTGGCGGTATAGGCGTGCAGCGACCAAAAGGCTTCGGCATCGGGTATCTGGTCGGCGGAAAAATGCAACGTGTAACGCACATCACCGTTGAGCAGGGCGCCGGAGCCATCCTTCTGCAAGACGTGGTAAGGGTTTTCGGTCACGGGCAACGCCACTGTACCGGCCAAAGCCACTGAAGCCCGATACAGGTAGTCGTTGTCATGGAAGTAGCCCAGGGTCCGTTTGGGCAGCGTCCAGCCGTTGGCGGTATGCATTCCGGCCAGCGCCCGCGATGCCTGAATCACCGTCTGGCGTCCATCCTGCTCGGCGCGCTTGAGGCCTCTCTGGACTTCGGGGGAGAGGTGCTCGAAACCATGCTGCCCCTGGGCCAATGCAAGGCTGGCAAAACGGTTGACGAGGGTGGCGTCTTCCATGGGTGGTGGGCATTCCTGCCACATGTCCTGCAGGATCTTGAAATCGGCCAGCGGGTCTTCCGTCGGCAATGGCGGGCGAGGTAGCTCGGCTTCGACCCCGGGAACGGAGTCCGTGCCGGCCAGAAAGTCTGACAGCGGCGCGACGACGAAGCGCTGTTGAAAGTCGATGACCTTCAGACGGTCTTGTTCGTTCGCAAAGAAGATGCGCATGACATTGAACGTTTGCGGGATCTTCGCACGGACAACCAGATCGATATCGACAGGCAGCATGCCGTTCCAGTCAGGGCCGACCACCGCTACACGTCCGCCCTGGGGCAGGCTGCGCCGGCTCGGAAGACCGAAGGTCGACCCGAACAGATCGCAGAACTGAACGCTCCAGTAGCGATCGTCCATGCGGGGAATGGTGACGATGTAAGGCTGCGCACGCAGGTCCAGCCATAGACTGGAATACAACGTATCCGTTTGCGGCGCACCGGCGATGTCCGGTGTCACGGGCACATTGCGGTGCAGCCATTGCCCCCAGGTCTGGCGAACCCGCATCATCGGGTCGCCATCCATCATGCGCGAATAGCGCAGGCGTGCGAAATAGATCAACGGATAGCCATAGACATAGGCTTGCATGCCCAGTTTGTAGGCTGCCTCTTCGTCCAGTGCCGCCGGGCTGGTCCAGAGCGGTCCGGCCGCGAGACCGGTCGACAGGCCGGTGGCCCCCAACACAGCCAGTGCCTTGAGCATGTCGCGTCTGCAGTACATCCCCGTGTGGGTGTCGGTCCAGTCATTCAGGCCCCAATGGCCTTCGGCTCGATTCGTGTTGTCCTGGGGGGCGCTGGCTGATTTATGCTTCATTTCTTTGATTCACCTGTTATTTTTGTTCTCGCATGAGGGGGATCCCCTGAGGCCGCGCAACGACGTGGCCCTGAAGAAACTTGCAGGCAACCGGTGAGCAGAGATGAATCCTTGGCTGACAAATAATTACCCCAATCACCGCGACCGCCTTTCGCTTTCGCCTTCGACGGTCATGGCGGGGATTCGCTTGTTGGAGTCGCGGGGAACATCGATGCAGGCGCTGCAGCAGCGCTGGAATTTCCCGTTGTCGGCATTGCGCCAACCGTATCTGCGGCTGCCGGCGTTTCTTTCGCGACACTTCTGGGAGTGCGCGCGAGCGTTGGACGATGACCCTGCCATTGGCGTGGCCGCCGCAAGGCCTGCGGATCTGGGCCAGTTGCTCGGCTTGAATTATCTGATGCAGCTGGCGCCTACACGCTTGGAGGCCCTGCACATGATGCAGCGCTTCTGGCCGCTGGTGGCCAGTCACCTCCAACTTCACTTCGATCAGCAACCCGGCACGCTGCGCTTCGAGTTGCAGGCCCCTGCAAAACTGCGACCGGCGGTGGAGGAGGTCGACTACTGGTGCGCCAGGCAGATCCATCATTTGCGCAGCTGGATATGCGCGCCGAACCCGATCATTGAGATCCACCTGCGGCGTCCGCCCCCCGTCGACGCCGGCCCTTGGCAGCGCCTGGCCGACAGACCGGTGTATTTCGCCGCACCACGCGATGAAATGGTGCTGGACGTCGAGGCGCTGCAGTTCGAACGACCGGCAGGCCCGCTCAGCGTGCGCAAGGCCCTGGAAGAGTCCATGGATGACTACGCCTGCCAGACCGCCAAAGGCAGCTTGCTGGAAATGGCCAGCAGTGCCGTACTGCAGGAGCTGCGCACAGGCATCAATCTGGAAGACATGGCCGAACGGCTGCACATGACCGCTCGCACCCTGCACAGGGCATTGCTGCGCGATGGCTGGAGTTTCAGCGAGCTGATCGATATCCATCGACGCTACCTGGCCCATGACCTCTTGCTGGACAGCCCTCTGTCAATCGCCGAAGTTGCCGATCAACTGGGATACAGTGAAGTCAGCAGTTTCACCCGTGCGATTCGCCGCTGGTATGGCTCCACACCCAGCGAGTTGCGTGAAGGAAAGGGCGGGCAGGGTTAATTTTTTGTCAGCGGGTGCCTCACATGAGTGCGTTCGCGGGTGCCAAACTTGGGGCTCGAGTATGGCAGTGAGTGTGTGATCGAGCGTCGCTGAGCAGCACCCTGTCATTGACCTTGAACACCACTCTTATTGAGCGTCCCGTCGATCAGGCGGGACGCTTTTTTTTCGACCGCCAAGCCCGTGCCCATGAGTTCCAGCCCTTCAGCCGATGTATCCCACACCACGCTGGCGACGGTGGCTCGCTGCATTGCCAGAGGACTGGAAGCCGAGTACGGCATCGACGCCAGCGCCGTGTTGCAGAGTGCCGGTTTCGCATCCGGCGCGCTGTCGACCGATGAGCAACGCATCCCTCTGCCCGATTTCAGCCAGCTGTGGGCGCTGTGCGTCAAACTCACCGCAGAGGAACAGTTCGGCCTGCGTATCGCCCGGCACATCGCGCCGGCGGATTTGTATGGCATCGATCTGGCGCTCTATGCGAGCGCAACGCTGGGCGAGGCGGTCCAGCGCTTCGCCCAGCTCCTCGTGCTGCTCACCACCGCCACCGAAGGCAGGGTGCAGCGCGATTGCAACGGTGACTGGGTGCTCAGTTATCACCTCAAAAGCGGTGGCGAACCCTCGGCGCCCGCCAGGGATTTTTTCATCTATGCGCAAATCCACCTGTTCGAGCGGCAGTGCCAAATGACGGCAAGGCGCTTCTTGCGTCGGATTGAACTGACCCGTGCGCACCCCGTCGACCCGACGCCATGGCAGGCCTTGGGCGTACCGATCCATTTTGGTCGCGGCCATGCTTCGATGGTTTTTCACGCCGACATCTGGGACAGGCCGATACTGGGGACGAACGCGAAATTGCTGGCGCAAGTCGAGCAGCCGATCCTGCGCCAACTTGCGCGACTGGGGGCACCTCTGCCGTTGAGTGCATTGCGCACTCGCTTGATTGATCGACTGGACCGGCCCTTGAGCCTGGAACAGTTCGCCGCCGATCTGGGTATCTCTCCACAGAGCCTGGAACAGTCGCTGGGACAACAGCACGTCACGTTCAGCCAGCTACTGGATCAAACACGCGAAGCGCAAACGCTGCATCTGCTGGCCATGCCGGGGTTGAGCCTGGCGCAGATTGCTTCGCGGGTCGGCTACAGCAAGGTAAGCAGCCTGATCAGGGCTTTTCGGCGCTGGAAAGCAATGACCCCTTTGGCTTACCGCAAGGCGCTGTTCAAACACTGACTTTTCGAACGGCCCGGGGCCGGCGCAGGCCCGGGCAGCTCACAGGACGCAGGCGGTCACTGATGCGCCCGTTGCCCAGCGACCAGATCCAGGCGCGGCTTGAGTGGGTCGGTCCCGACGACAGGGCCCTCATTAGTGAAATGCATCAGTCGATCGATCGCCGGATCGTGCCGGGGCCATTGCAGCCTGCCTGCACCATTGGGGTCGCCGCTTTTGCCGAATGCCGTCCAGTAGGCACTGGCAAGACGGCCCATGGCCTTGTCGTCGGCAGTGACGCCCTTGCCGACCAACGCAGCCGGCAAGTCAAAGGTGTAAGGAATCTCCAGGGCATGCAACGTACCCTTTTGTTTGCCGCGCAGGACTTCGGCGACATAGCCGAAGCGATACAACCAGACCGGTTGCCCTGACCTGGCCACTTCGTCCGCCAAGTGCCTGGCGGGTTCAATCAGCGTCTCGTCGGCCAGGACATCGCTCTTCAGTTCCTCCAGCGCTTGTTCACCGCTCGGGTCGTACAGCCGCCTGGCTTCATCGGAAGCCTCACCGAAACGCGCGAACAGTTCGTCCTTGCTCTTGGCATCGCCGATCCCCAGGTCTCGACTGTTGGCGCCGACCAGTACAGGCATCTTGGCCTGATGCCCCGCAGCCAGTGCTTGTTCCGGCGACTCGATGATCATGCGTCCATCGAGGATGGCGCCAGCGACGCCGCTGACGGGGACACCACGGGAAAGCCCGGCCATCACTTCAGACGCCGAGGTGCCTTGCACCAGTTTTTCTGCGGGCAGTTTGCGCAGCGCCGCCAGCGCTTGCGCACCGTCGCCGTGGATGCCTTGCGAGCGGGCGTAGTCCAGCGCGCGCTGCCTGGCCTGTTCAAGTGAGGTCAACGGCAGGGCCGTCATGCGGGCGGTCGGAATGCCGGGCGATTGCAGAATGGCGCGCTGAAACAGCCCTTTGGACAAAGGGGAGGTGAGATGCACCAGAACCGAACCACCCCCGGCCGACTCGCCGAAAAGTGTCACTTGCCCGGGGTCGCCGCCGAATGCGGCAATGTTGCGCTGCACCCATTGAAGCGCTGCCTGCTGATCGAGGAAGCCATAGTTGCCGTGCACTTCATCCGGCGCGTCCTTTTCTTGAGCGGGGTGCGCAAAGAACCCCAGGCGTCCCATGCGGTAATTCATGCTGACGACAATAACGCCCTGCGCGGCCAAGGCATCCGCCGGGTAGAGGGATGTCGCGCCATGAACCAGTACGCCGCCGTAGATCCATACCATCACCGGCAGTGGTTGGGTGCTGGCGGCGGCCGGTCGCCAGATGTTCAGGGTCAGGCAATCTTCCGACATGGCCACCTTGTCGACTTGCATGCACTCTGGACCGAAAGCGTCTGCGCTTCTCACGCCGTCCCACGCCTTGGGCGGTTGCGGCGCCCGCCAGCGCAATTCACCGATGGGGGGCGTGGCATAGGGAATGCCCTTGAAGCTGAGTACCTCTTGTTTGGCGACACCTTGCAGCAACCCGGTATCGACGCGCACCTGTTCAGGAAACGGTGGCTTGCCGGTTGCCGCCGTTGCCAGCAGGGGCAGCCAACTGCCCAGCAGCACCGGTGCGACCCAGAATGGAACTTTCATTTCCCTGTCTCCCTTGATTCAACCCGTTACTCAACTGCAGGTAGCGCAGTCGGCATCACGCATGCCTGGACGATAACGATCGAAATTCTGTAGGGCCTCAGACGCATACGCATGTCTTCAACTGACAAAAAGAATACTGAGAGCCGAATCGGCTGCCGTTAACCGATCTGTTTTCGGTAACTGAGCGGGGTGATACCTTTCCACCGTCGAAACGCCCGGATCAAGCTGCTTTTGGAGCTGAAACCCACACGACTGGCGACCTGGTCCAGCGTCAGGTCGGGCAAGGCCAGAAGGTTGAGCGTCTGCGTCTCTCGGGTTTGATCAAGCAGTTTTGCAAAGGTGGTCTTTTGCTGGGCCAGGGAAAGGTTCACGCATTCGAAGGGCAGCGTCAGCGCGTCGGCCAGATGTTGCGGGCTGACTTCCTGCCCGAGTATTTCGGCCAGGCCTGCCCGCAATGCGCTGAGCGGTACAGGTGCACCAAGCCGGGCAAGGTGCTGCAGAATCGGCTGTTCAACTCGAACCAGCCAGTGCGCGTTGGCACCTGGCAGGGCTTTATCCCATGCCTCACGCTTGAAGACCAACGTTGAGCAAGATTGCCCGAACAGCACCTCAACGCCCAACTTCAGCCAGGGTGTCGGGTCGGCCGGCCGGGAGCGGGGGAGTTCCAGTCTGCGCAGAAAGTCCGGGGCCTTTGAGGAGCATTGGCGTTCAAACATCTTCACGTTGTGATAGTTGAAACAATCCCGTGCTGCATCGGCCGGCACTCGCACACCGGTGAGGCGGGTTTCCATCCGCCAGTCCCCCCTGTCGTCCTGCGACAGGTGTAGTCGGGTGACAGTGGTGATCAATGGAAGGAAGAGCACGAAACGTCGCACGGCGTCGCCGAGCGTGGCGCTGGTATAGAGCGCCAGATCAATGCCGTACAGATCGGAGGGGGCAAGGCGCCTGGCAATCCGAATGCCGACGTTCGGGTCGCCGCTGAGTTCGGTTGCGCGCAGCCACAAGGGTGTGATGTCGGTCAGATCCATGCGCAGTTCGTTATCCTGCAGGATGGCCGGGTCGAGTCCCAGATCGATCAGTACGGGCAACGGATCGATGCCGTAGTCCGTCTCCAGGGTTTTGGTAATGGCGCGTGCGACCGACGCCAGGGTGGTTCTGGCACCTGGAGTCGGGGGTGGCGGGGTGGTCTCCATCACTGCGTCTACTGCCAGGGGAAAAAGGATCTCCAGCATGACGCGCCGCGCCTGTACGCGCAATCGGCAGGGGCTGCGGCCCGATTTCCGGCCAGCACCGGCTGCGTGCACGGATCAGCCCCACAGCAATGTCCCGGTATGCCGAGAGCGCCATCCCACTCCGGGGAAACTATTTGTCAGCCAATGACTCATGCCTGCGCGTTGTTTGCTCGCATGGTTACAGCGGGGCATTCGCTTTTTGCGTTATTAGGACTATCGCCAGCACCTGCAAGTGACTGGCGGACGCTTGAGTGCCTCATCGCCAATAAAAAAATAACAGGTGAGTCAACACATGAAGCAAGTCTCAATCACCCGCAGAGCCCGCCGTCAAACATCGCTTCCTTATCCGCACCTGCTTGCATTGGGCGTTGCCATCGGCAGCCAGTCTGTCAATGCAACAACCTGGCAGGTCAACGATGATTGGGGGCTGACCACTAACACCACACTCAGTCTGGGCACCAGTTGGGCGCTGAAAAATGCCGACAAGTTCCAGATGACGGCCGCGGATGCCGCCACTATCGGGAAAACCGGCACCGGCGTTAACTACAACGCCGATAACGGCAAGCTCAACTTCAGCAAGGGCGACACCCTCTCGACGGTGTTCAAAGGGTTGACCGACTTCGATCTGAACGATGGTTCGCAGGGCGCCTTCGTTCGATTCAAATACTGGTATGACCATGCCCTGGAGACAGGCAACGGTGACTACGAGAAATTCAATGATTCCGGCTGGCAGGACCTCGCCCGATTCAAAGGATTCGAAGTACTGGATGCTTATGTCTGGAAGGACTTCAACATTGCCGACCATTCGTTGAACGTCAAATTCGGCAATCAAGTGCTGAGTTGGGGCGAGGCATTGTTCATTCAGAACGGTGTCAACGCGATCAACCCCCTCGACGTCTCGGCCTTCAACCGGCCGGGGGTGGAGCTCAAGGAAGGGCAGTTGCCCGTCGAGATGATCAGCTTCAACTTTGACTTGAGCGACTCGGTCAGCCTGGAAGGGTTCTGGCAGTACAACTTCCGTCCTTCGGTATTCGATGGTTGCGGCACCTTTTTCAGTATTGCCGACAACCTGCAGGAAGGCTGCCAGAACAACTACATGATCGCCGGCGGCACCGGCACCACGGCCCAATCCCTGCAGGACTTCAATCCCGCAGCGGGTGCCGCCAACGCGCAGCGTGAACGCTATCTGCGACGCACGTCCACGGACTACCCCAGTGATACCGGCCAGTACGGCCTTGCCATGCACTACACCATCGAGTCGTTGCATGATGCCGATCTGGGGCTGTACTACATCAACTACCACAGCAGGACTCCACAGCTTCAGGGCGTCATTGCCCGCCAGGCGCCGGCGGGGGCCAACGTCAACATCAATACCGGCGACTACTCAAACGTCTACCCCGAGGACATCCGTCTCTTCGGCGCCAGCCTGAGCGGCATCATCGGCACCACCGCCACCTTCGGTGAGCTGAGCTATCGGCCCAACATGCCGCTGGCCTACAACGGCGCGGATTTCGTCGGACTGCTGGCGGGTTCGAACACCACGCCGATCCTGCCGTTGACGCCTGCGCAACTGGCGGCGGCCCGAGGTTCCGAAGTCGACGGTTATGCGCGCAAACCGCTTTGGCAGTTCAGCCTTGGCGCGGTCGACACCCTTTCCAACGTCATGGGGGCCAACCGCCTTTCACTGGCGGGAGAGGTGGGGTTCAACTGGATCGATGACATGGATGGGGAGCGTTTCGGTCGCGCCGGCGGCTACGGACGTACCTTGCCCACCACCGGTGTCGCCACTTCCTGCGTCGGTGCCGGCGCTGGCGGTCTGAACGCCGCGCAAGTCGCGCAGATGAATGCCGACTACTGCAACACCGATGGCATCTATACCAACTTCTCTTGGGGGTATCGCCTGCGCGCAGGTCTTTCCTATGAGGAGTTTCTGCCGGCAACGGTCATCACCCCCGCCATCAACTGGCGACATGACGTCGAGGGCTATGGCCCCAATTTCCAGGAAGGTCAACAAGCCGTGGGTCTGACATTGACCTTCGACTACCGCAACGATTACTCGCTGGAATTTGCCTACAACGAATTCCTTGGAAACAACAAATTCTCCACCATCGATGACCGCGATTTCGCCTCGGTGAATCTCAAGGTGAGCTTCTAATGAAAAACATCACACAGAAATTGCCGCTCGTTCTGGCCTTGATGGCCGCCTGCGCCATTGTCCAAGCCAAACAGAACGACCCTGGGTTGATCGGTGCGAAACTGACACCCATGGGGTCGGAGAAAGCAGGGAATAGCGATGGCAGCATTCCGGCCTGGACGGGGGGCATCGCCGCCAACGCGGCTCACGTCAGCGCGAACGGCGACTACGCCGATCCGTTCGCTGCGGAGAAACCGCTCTATACCGTGACCAAGGATAATGTCGGTCAATACAAGAGTGTCCTGACGCCGGGCCAGGTGGCCATGTTCACGCGGTTCCCCGACTATCGCATGCCGGTGTATCCGACCCATCGTACCGCCACGATTCCCAAGACCGATCAGGATGAAGCGAAGGCTAACCTGGGTAAGGTCGAGTTGGCCGACAGCGGGTACGGCCTGAAAAACTACAATTTCGGGATTCCCTTTGCAGAGCCCACTGAACCTTTGGAAGTGCTCTGGAACCATTTGACCCGTTATCGCGGTGGCTCTTTCGTTCGAGAGATCGCGTCGGCCACCGTTCAGGACCAAGGACAATCCACCGTTGTGACCTACAACCAGGTGGCTGCATTCCGCGACCGGATCAAGGATCTCGATCCCCAAGATAACCTGCTCTATTTCTATCGCGCGCAGACCTTGACGCCTTCGCGCTACGCAGGCGAAGTGACCCTGATTCACGAACCGATGAACCAGGTCACAGAGGCGCGTTCGGCCTGGCAGTACCTGCCGGGGCAACGCCGCGTACGCCGCGCGCCCACCGTCTCCTATGACAGCAGCGCGCGCTACAGCTTTGGCCAGATCACCAGCGACGGGACCGACGGCTTCAACGGAGCACCGGACCGGTACGACTGGAAGCTGATCGGAAAGCAGGAGTTGCTGGTGGGGTACAACGCCTACAAGTTGAACAGCAAATCCCTGAAGTACGCCGATCTGCTCAAGCCCGGGCATCTGAGTGCGGATCCGCTGCGTTATGAGAAACACCGCGTATGGGTCATCGAGGCAACACTCAAACCCGATGCGCGCCATGTCTACGGCAAACGCCGCTTCTACATCGACGAAGACTCGTGGCAGATCCTGGCTTCGGACATGTATGACACCCGCGGCGAGTTGTGGCGCCTGTTCGAAGCGCACTACGCGATGTTGTACGACGTACAGGTCCCGACCACTGTTGCCGAAACCACTTACGACCTGATTTCGGGACGCTACGGGGTTTCCCAGATGACCAACGAGGTCAATCAGAAGGTCGCCTACGGTGCGCCGATGGTCAAAGCCGATTTCACGCCTGCGGAAATCCGGCGCCTGGGTAAATGAGTCGGCGCGAGCCCACCTGAGTGGGTTCGCCCATCTGTTGCTGGCATAGGGCGCGCGGGGCCGGTTTCCATGGATCAATTCCCGGAACTCCGAACCCGTGCTTCGATGCACGGCACCCACGACTTCGTGATCAAAGCCATGCAAGACGGTGCTGGGCCTATGTGCTCAGGGCGCTGTCGACATTCTGAAATGGAGTCTTATGCAATGAGAGCGATGTTACTCAATGGACTATTGTGGGCGGCAACTGTAGGCCTGACGGGTTGCGCAGGTTCGCAAGTGGAGCCTGGCCAATACTCGGGATTTCTGCGGGATTACAGTCATCTGCAACCTGGCGATAGCGCTTCGGGCAAGCCCGTGATGCGCTGGGTCGATGCCCAGGCAGACTTTTCGACCTACACCCGGATCTACATTGAACCCAGCCAGCTTTATCCCGCGCCCATAACCACCGCTGTCATTTCCGGCCAGACACTGCAATCGATCACTCAGTATTTCGATGAAGCCCTCAAGCGCGAGTTCGGCAAAAAACTGAAGCTGGTCAACGCTCCGGGGCCCGACACCATCGTTATGCGTCCGGCCATCACCGCCGTGTCAACACATAACGAAGGCCTGAAGCCTTATGAGTTCCTGCCGCTGTGGTTTCTCGCCGCCACCGTGAACACCGCCGCCGGGGGGCGTGATCAGACAGTGGAAATCGCTACTGAGGCTGAGTTTCTCGACGGGAACAGCCACAGACTGCTGGCACAGGTGGTACGCAAAAGTACCGCGCACGAACTCGAGAATGACAAGCAGCGGCTAACCGTCAATGACGTCAAGTCAGCCATCGATGGGTGGGCCGGCGACATGCGTCAGGGTTACGAAAAGCTCAGGAGCGCAAGCCGCTAAGCGCGCTTGCGCTCGGATGGTCATTCGCCGTCCGCATTTTCTTATGAGCAATCCAATGAAAGAACGGGAGCCCTTGATCAGGCGAACTCCCTCTGCCCATCAAGCACAAGAGGATGTTTCTGTGCCATTTCGTTTTTATTTGAGCTCGCTCGCCATCGCATTGAGCACTTGCTCTGTGCAGGCCGCAGACCCAGATGTCACTCAACAGATCAATGCGCTGGTCTCCCAGGACGAGCCGCATCTGATCGAAGTGTTCAAACACCTGCACCAGAATCCGGAACTCGCTTTTCAGGAGAAAGAAACCTCGGCGTTGGTGGCCAATGAGTTCAAGGCACGAGGTTTTGAAGTCAAGAGCGGCATCGGCAAGACCGGTGTGGTGGGCATTTTTCGCAATGGGCCAGGGCCTGTGGTGATGTATCGGGCCGACATGGATGCACTGCCTGTGAAAGAGACAACGGGGCTGCCTTACCAAAGCACCAAAAGCGCAAATTGGCTTGGGGATCCCAACCAGCCGGTGATGCACGCCTGTGGTCATGATGCCCATACCACCTGGCTGTTGGAGGTGGCGAAAGTCATGACCCAGCTCAAGGATCAATGGTCCGGAACCCTCGTGCTGGTGGCCGAACCTGCCGAGGAGATCATCGAAGGGGCCAACGCCATGGTGCAGAACGGCCTCTACGACTTCGCTCCCAAACCCGATGTCCTGCTGGCGGCCCATGTGTTCCCGGTTTATCCCGCTGGCAGTGTCGCGGTCCGTGAGGGCAAGCGACTGGCGGGCACCGATCAGCTCGACGTTGTGTTGCCTGGGGTGGGCGGGCATGGTTCGGCGCCGCACACGGCAAAAGACCCCGTCGTAATGGGGGCCATGGCGGTGATGGGTTATCAGACCATCGTCAGTCGCATGGTCAATCAGGCCGAGCCGGCCGTGTTGACGGTGGGCGCCTTTCAGGCGGGAACCAGCAACAACATCATTCCCGACAGCGCTTCACTCAAGCTCAATTTGCGTTGGTACGACGAGCGTGTCCGCGAGCGGATGATCACGGGTATCAAGTCGGTCAACACCGGTGTGTTGGACATGAACGATATGCCCACCGAACGCAAGCCTGTGTACACCATGAAGGGGCACTCCACGCCGTTGGTCAACGACGCGGGGGCGACCGTCATTGCCCGTGCCGCCTTGGTGCGCCAACTGGGTGCCGACAAGGTATTGAACGGCTTGCCGCCTGCAATGGGGTCGGAAGACTTTCACATGCTCGCCACACCTTTTCCCGACACCAAAATCATGTTTGTCGAGGTGGGGGGCGGGCTCCCCGATGCCTATGCCAACCTGATCGAAAAAGGACTGGCGCCGGCCATGAACCACAGCCCGAAGTTCGTCGTCGAGCTACCGGCGATTGCAGCGGGTGCGCGGGCCATGAGCGCGACACTGTTGGCGTTTTTCGCCAAACCGCAATAGCCGCACGTTGTGTTGCCCGACTCTGGCTCTTTACCTGGTGAGGATCGCCAGGTTGGAGTCGGGTAAGTCTTCTACGCCATCTCAAATGCCTTTAGAGCATTTCGCAATGCAGTTGAGCGCAGGTCAGGCGCTCAGGGCTGCCGGGGACTCAACCCTCTGTGCAGCTATCGCCATTGCGGGCATGTAAATCCAGATTCAGGAATATAGAAATGAAATTAGCCAACACATCGAGAGCGATCCAATACGTGCTGGTTGCGATAGTGGCGACATTTTCAGGCCTGCTTTACACCTTCGTGACGCTCAAACAAGCCGCCCATGATGCACGCGAGGTCAGCGAGAGGCGTTATCAGTCCTACTTGCTGGCGGATGAACTTCGCCAAAGCTCCGACGATTTGACCCGCCTGGGGCGGACTTATGTAGTGACGGCCAACCCGGAGTACGAGCGCGAGTACCTGCAGATTCTCGATATTCGTAACGGGAAGGCTCCGCGTCCTGAAGACTATCACCGTATTTACTGGGATTTCGTCGCGGCGGGCAATGCGCAGCCTCGCCCTGATGGCGAGGCGGTGGCCCTGGAAACCCTGATGAAGCGGGATGGTTTCACGGATGATGAGTTCGCCAAACTCAAGGAAGCGCAGGCCAATTCAGACAAGCTTGTTCAACTCGAAGTCCAGGCGATGAATGCGGTCAAGGGCAAGTTCGTGGATGCCCAAGGCAACTACACCGTCAACGGCGAGCCTGATCTCGCGCTCGCTCGCACCTTGGTGCACAGCCCGCAATATCATGCCTTCAAGGCACAGATCATGAAGCCGGTCGATGAATTCTTCGGCCTGATGGAAGGGCGCACATCGCGGGCGGTATCACAGGCAAACGACGCGCTGAATTTTGCGCAGAATCTGTTTGTGGCGGTTTTGCTCATGTTGATCGGTGAGATCGGCCTGATGATTTACTTGGGGCGAAAACAAATCATCGAGCAGTTGGGCGGCGCCCCAGCCGAACTGGACCGTGTGTTGACGGAAATTGCGAGCGGCAATCTGGCCGTGACGATTCACGATGCCCCGGACAGGAGCGCCCTAGGCAGCGTGCGGGTGATGACCCGTACGTTGAGGACTCTGATCGGCGCCATTACCCAGACGAGTGAACAGTTGCGCGGTGCTGTGGCGCAAGTTGCCCAGGTGGTGGAAGAGACCGCTGCACGGGCGTCTCAACAACGGGAAATGACTGACCTGGTGGCCACTGCCGTGCATGAGATGGGGCTTACCGTTCAGGAGATCGCCCGCAATGCCAGTGGTGCGGCAGAGGCGTCGCAAGTGGCGCAAGCAGAAGCTCATCAAGCCAGCGGCATCGTCGGTGAGTCCACCGCGCACATCGAAAAAATGGCCGAGGAAATCGGAACAGCCGGTCACTCCGTCGGTGAGCTGGCCGAACACGTGTCGTCTATCGATCAAGTGCTGGCGGTGATTCGCGGCATTTCGCAACAGACCAACCTGTTGGCGCTGAACGCCGCCATCGAGGCGGCACGGGCCGGCGAGTCGGGGCGCGGATTTGCCGTCGTGGCCGACGAGGTCCGAACCCTGGCCGGTCGCACCCAGAACTCCACGGATGAAATCCAGCAAATGATCCAGGGCCTCAAGCAAGGGGCGGAAACAGCCGTCAGTTCCATGCGCGCTGGCCAGGCGGCAACGCAGACCGGCGTCGATGCCAGCCAGCGGACCAATCAATCGTTGGAGGCAATCGCGTCGCAGATCGAACGGATCAGCGACATGAACAGCCAGGTGGCGACCGCGACAGAGGAACAGTCCTCGGTTACCGAGGAAATCAATCGCAACGTTCAAGGCATTGCCGACCTGGCTCATTTCACCTCCAGTGAAACCCATCGCTGCCAGCAGGATTGCCAGACGTTGCGTCAGGTGTGTGATGAATTGACGGCGCAGGTCGGCAACTTCCGCCTGTAGGGGGCACATTCGATGTCTCAGCAGAAAGACGATGCCCCGAGTGGCCGACACAACGATGCTCCGATAGTCCTGGACCTGTCGCTGTTCGACGCCATCACTGATGCGTCGCCCAATACGGTTCTGGTCATCGATGAGCGCGGCATCATCCAGGCGGCAAGCCACTCGGTGCTGCATAACTTCAATTTCGCCCAAGTGGAGTTACTTGGGCAAAATCTCTCGGTCTTGCTGCCCGAAGCCTACAACCAGCGCCAGCCGACCTATCTTGAAAGTTTTCGCAATGCCAGCAGGCGCAGGGTCGTCGGCGGCGGGCGCGAGGTGCTGGGGCAGCGCAAAGACGGTTCCTATTTCCCCATGCAGTTCAACGTCAATGAATTCCAGCTGGGGGGACAACGCGCCTTCGTCGGCGTCTGCTACGACATCAGCGAACGCCATCGATTGACCAAGCGAATCACCCAATTGGCCACTTACGATGACCTGACCGGGTGCATCAATCGCCATCAGTTTGTGGAAATGCTGGAAAAAGCCTTGGGCAATTGCCAGCAGACCAACGGTCGATTGGGTTTGCTCTTCATTGATTTGGACGGATTCAAGAACATCAACGACAGCTACGGCCACGGAGTGGGTGATCGCCTGCTCAAACAGGTCGCCGAACGTTTGCGCCTGGCTTTGAGGGGCGGCGATATTTTGGGGCGAGTCGGTGGTGACGAGTTCGTGGCGTTCCTGTTGCTGAACGATGGCGACAAGGCCGAGCAGATCGCAGACCGCTTGATCAAAAGTCTCCAGCAGTTGTTCGACATCGATGGTGTGCCGCTGTTGGTCTCGGCCAGCATCGGGATCAGTCTGTTTCCCGAGCATGGCCGATCGGCGGACAAACTGATCAACGCGGCGGATATCGCGATGTACCGGGGCAAGTCCGACGGGGGCGGCGAAGTACGTATTTTCAGCCATGAGATGCGTGAGGAAAACGAGCGCAACTATCGACTGGTCTCTTGTTTGCGCGAAGCGCTTGAGCTTGGGCAATTCGAACTGCACTACCAATTGCAGTTCGATACGCGAACCTTCCTGCCTTCAGGCCTGGAGGCGCTTATTCGCTGGCACCATGGCGATACACTGTTTGCACCCGGCCAGTTCATAGCCATCGCGCAGAAATATCGCCTGATGCCCGCCATTACCCGTTGGGTCATTCGTCAGGCGTGCGTCGATAACGCCTGGCTGATCAAGTCGGGCATTCTGGATGTGCCGGTAGCGGTGAATGTTTGTGTGGATTCGTTCGTCGACGAGCAGTTCGTAGAGGTGATACAGCAAATGATCAAGGAGACCGGACTGCCACCCGAGAGACTGGTCCTGGAAATCACCGAAGACGTGGCCATGACGGGCGCGGAGCAGGCCATGCGCAATTCGCTGGCGTTTCGCCGCTCGGGCATTCGCCTGGCGATGGACGACTTTGGCACGGGGTATTCATCCCTTGGCCGCTTGCGTAGCCTTCAGTTCCACAAGTTGAAAATCGATCGATCCTTCGTGGCGATGCTGCCTGGCAGTACCGCCGATCAGGAGATCGTGCGCGCCATTCTCAGCATTGCCCGTGCATTGGGCATGCAGGCAATTGCCGAAGGTATCGAAACCCGCGAGCAACTGGCGTTCCTGCAGGCCGAAGGATGTCACGAAGGGCAGGGGTACTGGTTCGCCAGACCCATGCCGTTGGAGGCACTCATTACTTGGGTCGAAGGGCGGATTCAGTAACAGAAGGGCATTTCAGGGGAACCGTAGGCAAGCCGTTTGCGGGGACGTAGCGCTCAAACCGGGCTCTGGTGCTGGACAGCTGTGTGGGATGGGCCACTGAGTGGCCCTTCGTGAAATGGCTGAAAAGATGCGAAAACGATCCAGGGGGAAAGAATAGGATTCCTGAATGCCAGAAACGACAAAGCCCTGAATAATCAGGGCTTTGTCGTATAGAAGATGGCGGAGGCGATGGGATTCGAACTCATGGACCTGTTACAGTCGACGGTTTTCAAGACCGTTGCCTTAAACCACTCGGCCACACCTCCGTTTGCATTGCGGGCGCCATAATACCTGAATGAAACACACTGTCAAACTCTGTACATGGCTTGTTGCAGAGCGTCTGTTATCATCTTTGCGACTGAACGTTTCAAACCAACAGGAGTGTCGCCATGCGCGAACAGGATTACGCAGTTCACAACGGCGTGCAGGCCGAGCAGCTAGAAGTTAGCCGCGTCCTGCGCAACACCTACGGCCTTCTGGCGCTCACCCTCGCATTCAGTGGCGTGATGGCGTTCGTGGCCCAGCAGATGCGCGTCGGCTACCCGAACATCTTCGTGGTGCTGATCGGTTTCTACGGGTTGTTCTTCCTCACCAACAAGCTTCGCGATTCGGCCTGGGGCCTGGTGTCGGCGTTTGCCCTGACCGGTTTCATGGGCTTCCTGCTCGGCCCGATCCTCAACCGTTACCTGGGCATGCAGGGCGGCGCCGAAGTGGTCAGCTCCGCGTTCGCGATGACGGCCCTGGTGTTCGGCGGCCTGTCGGCCTACGTGCTGATCACCCGCAAGGACATGAGCTTCCTGGGCGGCTTCATCACCGCCGGTTTCTTCGTGCTGCTGGGTGCGACGCTGGCCAGCTTCTTCTTCCAGATCAGCGGCCTGCAACTGGCGATCAGCGCAGGTTTCGTGCTGTTCTCGTCGGTCTGCATCCTGTTCCAGACCAGTGCGATCATCCACGGTGGTGAGCGCAACTACATCATGGCCACCATCAGCCTGTATGTATCGATCTACAACCTGTTCGTCAGCCTGCTGCAACTGTTCGGCATTCTGGGCCGCGACGACTGATCGGTTATCGCGCAACCCTAAAAAAACCCGCTTCGGCGGGTTTTTTGTTGCCTGTGAAAACGCGCAGGCGTTATCAGTTGATGACGATGCTGCCGTCGGTGTGCTGCCGGTAGACCGTGTAAGGCAACAGCAGGGTGTCCAGCACCCCGGACGCCGCCGCATCGATCACTACGCCGAGCGGCGCGTTGCTGTGGTTGAAGGCATCGACGCCGTCTCCCAGTTGGGCGTTCAACTGGCAGAAATCGAATGCCACGCCGCTGTAGATCCGCGGTACGGCCCCGCAATAGGTTTTCTTGTCCTTGAGGTAGTCCACGGACGTCTGGTCGGAACGCGCCACGGTCTGCACCGTTCCGCAGCCGGTGAGCGTCAACGCCGCCAGCGCCATTGCCAAGACTTTCATGCCGCATTCCTTCGCCTGAAAAACATCAATCTACGCTGATCCCGTCGGTAAAGCACTCAGTTCATCGGCGGCAATCGACGTTTCACTGGGGTTTTCTTGACGATGGCGGTATTGGTTTCCGCCAGGGTGTTGAGCCGGTCGAGCAGGGTGTCCAGCTGCTCCATCGAGCGTACGTGCAGGCGGGCGATGAAGCAGTCCTCGCCGGTGACCTTGTCGCACTCGGTGAATTCGGGGATCGACAGGATCTGCCGCTCCACTTCCTGCAACTGCCCCGGCAGCGGCCGCACCCGGACGATGGCCTGCAACTGGTAGCCGAAGCACTTCGGGTCGATCTCCACGGTGTAGCCCTTGAGCACGCCGCGCTCTTCCAGCCGTTTCAGCCGCTCGGCGACGCTGGGGGAGGAGAGGCCGCTGATCTGCGCCAGGGCCTTGAGCGAGCGGCGCGAGTCCTCCATCAAGGCGCCGATGAGGATCTGGTCGATGTCGTCGGTCATGGTGCGGTTCCTGATTAGGCGGTGGAGGGCATCCACCCTCGATAAAAAAGGCGGATCTTGAGTTTAGCCTTCTTTTTGCGCTGGAGAGATGTCGGCGTGGCTTGGCATACTTTGGCCACAACACAGGAGATTTGAAATGGACAAGACCCTGCGCCGCGGCTCACTCGAAATGACCGCCGCCATGCTGATTTCCGGGACGATCGGCTGGTTCGTGCTGGTGTCCGGGCAACCGGTGCTGGACGTGGTGTTCTGGCGCTGCGTGTTCGGCGCCGGCACCTTGCTGCTGATCTGCGCCGCGTTCGGCTTTCTGCGGCCGGGCATCCTGACCCGCACCACCTTCCTGCTGGCGGTGCTCAGCGGACTGGCGATCGTCGGCAACTGGGTGCTGCTGTTCGCTTCCTACTCGCGGGCCTCGATCGCCATCGGCACGGCGGTGTACAACGTCCAGCCGTTCATGCTGGTGGGGCTGGCGGCGCTGTTCCTGGGCGAGAAGATCACGCTGCAGAAGCTGCTCTGGCTGGCGGTCTCGTTCATGGGCATGTTGGCCATCGTCAGTGCCCACGGCGGGCAGGGCGAAAGCGGCAACGACTATCTGACGGGCATCGCCCTGGCGCTGGGCGCGGCGTTTCTCTATGCCATCGCCGCGTTGATCATCAAGCGCCTCACCGGCACGCCGCCGCACTTGATCGCGTTGATCCAGGTCTGCACCGGCGTATTGGCGCTGGCGCCGTTCGCGCACTTTTCCGCGCTGCCCCAGACGCCGAACGCGTGGGCCAGCCTGGTGACGCTGGGTATCGTCCACACCGGGCTGATGTATGTGCTGCTGTACGGCGCGATCCAGAAACTGCCGACCGCGTTGACCGGCGCCCTGTCGTTCATCTACCCGATTGCGGCGATCTTCGTCGATTGGGTTGCCTTCGGCCATCGCCTGGAGACCCTGCAATGGGTGGGGGTGGCGGCGATTCTGCTGGCCGCCGCCGGCATGCAGCAGGGTTGGGGCCTGAAGTCGCGGCGCCTGGCCGCACAGTAGTCCTCAACGGTTCCAGCGCGGGGCGGATGTCGCCAGGCGCTGGCGCATGTCGCCGATGTTGGCCGCCAGTTGCCGGGTCAGCAGCCGGTAGCCGTCCAGCGGGCTGTAGACCGGTGCGTCGAGGCTCGCGTCCGGCAGCGCCATCGGCCGTCCCAGGCGTTGGACAGCGCCGGACTTCAGCGCCCGGGCCATGCCGACCAACTGCACGCGGACATGCCGGTGTTCGGCCTTCAGCGCCGCTTGCAGATGGGCCATGGCATGCGGGTCGTTGGCGTCCGGCCGGGTGTTGCCGAGGATCTCCAGGGTGCTGATGCACAGGCGCAGGTTGCGCTGGATCGCATCCAGTTCGGTCATCGACACGTTCACTTCCTTGGACACCGACGGCATCAGCGAGCGCAGCTGCACCATCGCCGCGTTCAAACGGTTCATCAGCTTCAGGTGTTCGTCGGCGTTGACCGGCTGGCCGCCGATGATCCGTCCGTAGACCGTCGCGCAGTCGCGCAAGGCGTCGGCCAGGTTGTAGCGCCACGAATACACCGCGTACAGCGGCAAGGCGAAGGAAAAGGCCAGGGCCAGGGCGATGCCGATCAGGATGTCGACCCCGCGCCACAGCCCGTCGGTGATGGGGTTGTCGCCGTGGCCGGCGACAATGAAAACGGTGATGGCCGAGAGCAGGGCGGTGTAGCCGCCCTTGCCGATGGCGTGATAGGAGAAGAAGCCGCAGACCACGGCCATGGCGAAGTAGGTCAGCCACGGCAGGCCGAGCCAGGCCTGCTGCGCCACCAGCGCCAGGCCCACGCCGGCGCCGATCAGGGTGCCGGTGGCGCGTTCGGCGGCTTTCTTGCCGATGTTGCCGTGGTGCTGCAAACCGCCGATCACCACCAGCATGGTCACCGACGCCCATTCGCCGTGGGGCAGGTTGATGCCGGTGGTCAGTGCGATGGTCGCCAGCAGCCCCAGCGCCACCCGCACGGCATGGATCAGCCGGGCATGCCGGTAGCGCCGGTACGGATCCAGCAGCGGCCGCAGGATCCGCCGCAGCAGCGGCGGCCAGCGGTGAGGGCTGAAGGTGCTCAGCGGCGTTCGCTCCTCAGAAGATGTAGTCGGTGGCGATGAAGTTCGAGTCCCGCCCGCGGATGATCTCGCTGATCAGATCCTTATTGTTGTCCTGGAACTTGGTCGCCACCAGGGTGCGGATCGAAAACACCCGCAATGCGTCGTGCACCGACAGCGTGCCTTCGGCGGAGTTTTTCCGGCCGTTGAACGGGTAGGTGTCCGGGCCGCGCTGGCACTGGGCGTTGAGGTTGATGCGGCCGACCTGGTTGGCGAAGGTGTCCACGAGCCGGCCGATCGCCACCGGGTTGGTGCCGAAGAGGCTCAACTGCTGGCCGAAGTCCGATTCCAGCACATAGTCGATCACCGTATCGAGGTGGCGGTACGGCACGATCGGCACCACCGGGCCGAACTGCTCTTCCTGATAGACGCGCATCTGCGGCGTCACCGGGTACAGCACCGCCGGGTAGAAGAACGACGCGCGGGCCTCGCCGCCGTTGGGGTTGACCACCGCCGCACCCTTGCTCACCGCGTCGGCCACCAGGCCGTGCAGGTAATCGACCTTGCCCGACTCCGGCACCGGCGTCAGCGCCACGCCGCTGTCCCACGGCATGCCGGGTTTGAGGCTGGCCAGTTTGGCGTTGAATTTCTCGATGAAGCGATCGACCACGTCTTCATGGACGAAGAGGATTTTCAGCGCCGTGCAGCGCTGGCCGTTGAACGACAGGGAGCCGGTGACCGCTTCGCTGACCGCGTTGTCCAGGTCCACCTCCGGCAGGACGATGCCGGGGTTCTTCGCGTCCAGGCCCAGGGCCGCGCGCAGGCGGTGCGGCTTGGGGTGCAGCTTCTTCAGGTCGCTGGCGGCCTTGTTGGTGCCGATGAAGGCGAAGATGTCGATCTTGCCGCTGGCCATCAGGGCGCTGACGGTCTCGCGGCCGCTGCCGTAGATCACGTTGATCACGCCGGTCGGGAAGCTGTCGCGGAACGCCTCCAGCAGCGGACGGATCAGCAGCACGCCGAGCTTGGCAGGCTTGAACACCACGGTGTTGCCCATGATCAGCGCCGGGATCAGCGTGGTGAAGGTCTCGTTCAGCGGGTAGTTGTAGGGGCCCATGCACAACGCGACGCCCAGCGGCACGCGGCGGATCTGACCGAGGGTGTCCTGTTCCAGCTCGAAGCGGCTGGAGCGGCGGTCGAGCTCCTTCAGGGCGTTGATGGTGTCGACGATGTAGTCGCAGGTACGGTCGAATTCCTTTTCCGAATCCTTGAGGTTCTTGCCGATCTCCCACATCAGCAGCTTCACCACCGCGTCGCGCTGCTGGCGCATGCGGCCCAGGAACGCCTCGACGTGCTGGATGCGCTCGGCCACCCGCATGGTCGGCCACAGGCCCTGGCCCCGGTCATAGGCACGCACGGCGGCGTCGAGGGCGGTGAGGGCGGTGTCGGCGTCCAGCAGCGGCGTGCTGCCGAGGATCACCTGTTCGTCGCCGTTGTCGCCGTGTAGGTACACCGGGCTGCGCACGGTGGCGAGAGGGCCGTCCCAGCGGCGCAGCTCGCCGTCGACCAGGTACTCGCGCTGCTCGGTCTGGCCGTCGAGGCGGTATTTATCCGGGATGTCGCTGACAGATGGGAACAGGTTGCCAAGGATGTTTGCTGAGGTCATGTCACTACCCTGTAGATGATGTCGGCGTACGGATTGGAAAAGGCTTCAGTGGTTATACGCCTGAACGGCCCCGGAGTTAAACCCGTGCGGGTCAGGCAAAGGCGCGAAACAGAGCCGGTTGCTCGCGATGGCGGTGTGTCAGGGACTTGGCGGCTGGCTGACCTGACGCCATCGCGGGCAAGCCCGCTCCCACAAGGTTCTCTGTCGTTCACAAGTGTTGTATGCGCCGCATAGCCTGTGGGAGCGGGCTCGCCCGCGATAGCGCCGGTCAGGGCGCTGCAAGGCAAATGCCGTTCGCGCAACAGCGCCATGGCCCCGGATGCCCCCTCGCTGGCCCGCAATGCCCTCAACCCCCGCGCGGCGCTGGCTTAAGGTTGACCCTGCCTTGACCACAACAACAAAGGTGCCGCCGCCATGGGCGCGGTGCCAAACGCGAGGATTGCCATGGGGGCCGCCCGATTCCTGCTTCCGCTGCTGCTGGCCGTTGCCGTGGGGGGCTGCGGCGATGACGCCAAGGCGCCTGCCGCCGCCGGCATCGCCAGCACCGCCACGCCCGCCGACCCGGCACTGGCGCAGATCTACGCCAACAGCTGCCAGCTCTGCCACGCCAACCCCGCCGCCAACGCGCCGCTGACCGGCGACCGCAAGGCCTGGGAGCCGCGCATCCGGCAGGGCGGCGACACGCTGCTCGACCACGCCATCAACGGCTACAACGGCATGCCGCCGATGGGCCAGTGCGTAGAGTGCTCGGAAGAGCAATTCCTGCAACTGATCGGCTTCATGGCCGACCAACCGATCCCACAGTAAGGGTGCCCGCATGACGATGGATCTGACACGGCGTCAGTTGTTGCAACGGGCGAGCATCGTCGGCGCGTTCAGCGCGCTGGCCGCGAACCCGGCATTGGGCCAGTTGATGCGCGCGCCACGGCTGATTCCCTGGCGCAACTGGTCCGGCGGGCAGAGCTGCCTGCCGGCGGCGCGGCTGGCGCCCAAGAACCTGGACGAGTTGAGCCAGGCCATCCGCCAGGCGCCGGGCAAGATCCGGCCGGTGGGCTCGGCGCATTCCTTCAGCGCGCTGGTGCCCACCGACGGCACGCTGCTGTCGCTGAGCTACTTCAACGGCCTGCTCGGCCACGACCCGAACACCCTGCAGGCCGAGTTCGCCGCCGGCACGCCGATGTCGCGCATGGGCCAGCCGCTCAAGGACATCGGCCAGGCCCTGCACAACATGGCCGACATCGACTACCAGACCCTGGCCGGGGCGATTTCGACCTCGACCCACGGCACCGGCAAAACCTTCCAGTCCTATTCCGCCCACGTCTGCGGGCTGCAACTGGTGAGCGCCGACGGCGGGGTGCTGGACTGCGACAGCCAGCGCCACCCCGAGGTGTTCAACGCCGCCCGCGTCTCACTCGGCGCCCTCGGCGTGGCCACGAAGATCCGTCTGCAGAACCGTCCGGCCTACCGCCTGCGCGAGCGCCAGTGGATCGCCAAGACCGAAGAGCTGCTGGAGGACATCGACAAGAACACCTCGGAAAACCAGCACTGGGAAATGCTCGTGGTCACCCATTCCGACTACGCCTTGTCCATCGCCCTCAACGAAACCAGCGACCCGGCCACGCCGCCGATCAGCCCCGAAGAGGAGGGCGGCAACGAGTTCGTGACCCTGATCGAGAAGCTCGACAAGTACGGCAGCGATTTCCCCGAGCTGCGCAGCTCGCTGCTCAACAGCCTGCGCCACCTGGCCAGTTTCGATGACCGGGTGGGCGACTCGTTCGACATCTACGCCAACGTGCGCACCGTGCGCTTCAACGAGATGGAGTACTCGGTGCCGGCGGAACACGGGCCGGCCTGCCTGCGCGAGATCCTCAAGCTGATCCGCGACAAGGACCTGCGCACCTGGTTTCCCATCGAGTACCGCTACGTCAAGGCCGACGACATCCCGCTGAGCATGTTCGAGGGCCGCGACAGCTGTTCGATCTCGGTGCATCAGCATTACCAGATGGATCACCACAACTTCTTCGCCGCCGTCGAACCGATCTTCTGGAAGTACAACGGCCGGCCGCACTGGGGCAAATTGCACACGCTCAACGCCCGCACGCTGCAGCCGCTGTACCCGCGCTGGCGCGAGTTCATCGACGTGCGCCAGGCGCTGGATCCGCAGGGCAAGTTCCTCAATGCCCATCTGTCGTCGATTCTGGGGGTGAACTGATGGCCGTCGGCCGACGCAATTTCCTGCTGGGCACCTTGGGTGTCGGCGTGCTGCTGGTCGGCGTGGGCGCGTGGTTGCGGCCCGGTGACCGCGGCGGGCCCTACAACGACTATTTCCGCGAACTGAACCGCGAACTCAAGGCCCGCGGGCCGATGCGCCCGGTGATGCTGATCGACCTGGACCGGCTGGACCACAACATCGACGTGGTGGTGCGTTCGGTCAAACGGGCGGGCAAGCACCTGCGGCTGGTGGAGAAATCCCTGCCGTCGCCGGGGCTGCTGAGCTACATCGCCCAGCGTGCAGGCACCCAGCGGCTGATGTCGTTCCACCAGCCGTTCCTCAACCATGACGCGGTGACGTTCCCGCAGTCCGACATCCTGCTGGGCAAGCCGTTGCCGGTGCGTTCCGCCGAGCTGTTCTACCAGACCCACCAAGGCCCGTTCGATCCGTCGAAGCAACTGCAATGGCTGCTCGACGGCCCCGAACGTCTGCAGCAGTACCTGGCGCTGGCCAAAGGGCTGGGCACGCGGATGCAGGTCAACATCGAGCTGGATGTGGGCCTGCACCGGGGCGGGGTCGGCGACCTGGAAACGCTGGGGCAGATGCTCACGCTGATCGCCGCCAACCCGCAGCATCTGACGTTCGCAGGGTTCATGGGCTACGACCCGTTCGTGGGCATGGGCGTGCCGGGGATCCTCGGCTCGCCGGAGGAACTGTTCGCCAAGGTGATGGCGATCTATCAGCGCTGCGTGGATTTCACCCGCCAGCGCTTCCCGGCCCTGTGGCACGACGGCCTGTGCCTGAACACCGCCGGCAGCCCGAGCTACCGCATGCACGAAAACGAAACCCTGAGCACCGAGGTGTCGGTGGGCACGGCGATGCTCAAACCGACCCACTACGACCTGCCGTCGCTGGTCGAGCACGAACCCGCCGCCTACATCGCCACGCCTGTGCTGAAAAGCACCGGCGCGGTGAACATCCCAGCGCTGGACGACAAGTCGAAGCTGTTCTCCTGGTGGGACACCAACCAGCGCCAGACTTTCTTCATCTACGGCGGCAACTGGATGGCCGAGTTCGAATCGCCGCCGGGGCTGCAAAGCAACGGCGTCTACGGGCGCAGTTCCAATCAGGAGATGGTCAACGGCTCCAGCGCCGTGGGGTTGAACGTGGAGGACCAGGTCTTCCTGCGCCCGACCCAGACCGAGGCGGTGCTGCTGCAGTTCGGCGATTTGCTGGCGGTGCGCGGCGGCAAGATCGTCGACACCTGGCCGGTGTACGGCTGACATCCTTTCACCATTCCCCCTAGCAGGCGCGAGCCTGCTCGCGAAAGCGTCCTGCCGTCCGCTGGCAAGACGCTTTCGGGGCGGGCGCCACGCCCTTGCTTCCGTCCTGCGGTGCCTTGGCCGGCGCCATCGCCAGCAGGCTGGCGCCCACATTTGATGGGTGCACGTCTCTTCGGTAATGAAGCTTTTGTGACAAAAGTTCGGTAGCACATCGCCAGTCCGGTCATGCCTATGTAACGCGCTTGAGGGGCCCTTCGGGGCGGTCATCGCAAGCCGAGGCGGGACGCCGGGAGTGAGGCAATGGGGACTATGGAACGCTACTCGAAAGTGGGCATGCAGGAACTCGATCAACGCCTGTCGAAGATCGTCGAGGCCGCGCGCAAGAAGCCGGTGTCGGTGTACCGCTACGGTGCGCCGTGGGTCTGGATCGTGTCGCAGGACGACTGGCAGGGCGCCTTGAAGGAGGTCTCCAGCTACATTCCGCCGGGCCATTCGCTGGTGTTGCTGCGCCCGCAGATCGATGACCTGCTCGCCGAGCACCGCGACCTCCTGCATGAACTAAATGCCGAGCCCGGCAGGGTCATTCCCGCGCAGACCGTCATGCACATCCTGCTCCTGCAACTGCTGTATTCGGTGCCCAGCGAGCAGCAGCTGTTCGAGCAGCTCAACTACAACCTGCTGTTCCGCTGGTTCGTGGGCCTTGGCCTGAACCAGAAGGTCTGGAGCTTCAACACCCTCAGCCGTGACACCGCCACGCTGCTCAACAACCCGCGTGCGGTGCAGCTCATCCAGAAAGTCATCGGCGAAGTGTTCTGCGGCGCGCTGCTGCAGATGCCCGAGTTCTCGTTGAATTTCGCCCTGCTGCACACGTGGCTGGGCAAGCACGCCGGGACGCCAGCCGCCAGCAATTGACCGACGCAGCACACAAGGCGCTTTCGCGCCGTAGACCATCGCGAATTCAGGGGAATGGTGTGGAACGGATTTTCAAGTCACGGCTGGCGCTGTGGGGCTGGCTGCTGGTGACGGCCGGCGCGCAGCCTGCGATCGCCGAAGAGGGCGCCGCGCCGCAGCGTCTGGTGGACGTCAACGAATACTTCGTGCGCGGCAACACCGTGCTCGACGCGCGGGCCATCGAAGAGGCGGTGTATCCGTTCCTCGGCCCGCAAAAGGCCCTGAGCGACATCGAAGGCGCGCGGGACGCCTTGCAGAAGGCCTATCAGGACCGCGGCTACCAATCGGTGTTCGTCGAATTGCCGGAGCAGGCGGTGGCCGACGGCATCGTCTACCTGCAGGTCAGCGAGACCAAGGTCGGCCGGGTGCGGGTGGTCGGCGCCAAGCATTACTCGCCGCTGGACATCCGCGACAACGTCCCGGCGCTCAAGGAAGGCGAGGTGCCGGACTTCGCCAAGGTGCAGGGCGAACTGGCGCAACTGAACAAGACGCCGGGCCGCCAGGTCATGCCGCTGGTGCGCGAAGGCCAGCGCCCCGGCACGATGGACGTGGACCTGCAGGTCGAAGACCAGAACCCGTGGACCGCCAGCGTCGGCCTGAACAACGACTACAGCGCCGACACCGAAAAGCTCCGGGCTGTCACCAGTCTGGGTTACAACAACCTTTGGCAGCTCGGTCACAGCCTCAGCCTGACGTACTTCACCGCACCCCAGGACACCGACAACGCCAAGGTCTGGTCGGCGTCCTACACCGCGCCGCTGAACGACCGCTGGAGCGTGCAGTTCTCCGGCTACCAGTCCGACAGCAACGTCGCCACCCTCGGCGGCAGCAACGTGCTGGGCAAGGGCCACTCCTACGGGGTGTCGGCGATCTACACACTGCCGTCCAGCGGCAGTTGGTCGAACTCGCTGTCGGCGGGCATCGACTTCAAGGACTTCGACGAACGCCTGACCCTGGCCGGCGACAGCGACAAGGTGCCGCTCAAGTACGCGCCGTTCACCTTCGCCTACAACGGCTACCGCTACACCGAAAAGAGCCAGCTGGGCCTTGGCCTGAGCCTGGTGGCCGCCACCCGCAGCATTTTCGGCTACGGCAGCTCCGACGAAGAGTTCGACTACAAACGCTACCGCGCCAAGCCGAGCTTCGCGGTGGTCAAGGGCGACACGAATTTCACCTGGACCTTCGACAACGACTGGCAGAGCGCAAGCAAGGCCGCGTTCCAGCTCGCGTCCGGGCCGCTGGTCTCCAACGAACAGTTCTCCGCCGGCGGCGCGACCTCGGTGCGCGGCTACCTGGCGGCCGAACGCACCGCCGACGACGGCTTCCTGCTCAGCCAGGAGCTGCGCACCCCGTCGCTGGCCAAGTTCGTCGGCGGCTGGATGCAGGACTGGCGCTTCTACGCCTTCGCCGAAGGCGCGCAACTGTACCTGCGCGACGAGCTGCCGGACCAGGACGCCGACTACGCCCTGGCCAGCGTCGGCCTCGGCACCCGCGCCAGCCTTAGCAAATGGCTGTCCGGCAGCCTCGACTGGGGCTACCCGCTACTCGAAGGGCCGAACACCTCGAAACAGGAATCGCGCCTGCATTTCAACCTTCAGGCCACTTTCTAACAGGAGCACTTTCCATGCAGCGCCTTTTCCTATCGTTGTTGATCTGCCTGGGCTTCGTGCTCCCGGCCACGGCCCAGGCCTGGTGGCAGGACGACTGGCACTACCGCAAGCAGATCGCCGTGGACACCACGCCCCAGGGCGCAGGCATCCCGCAGGCCCTGGGCCGTACCGCGCTGCTGGTGCGCCTGCACACCGGCAACTTCACCTTCGACGGCGTGAAGGAGGACGGCTCGGATCTGCGCTTCGTGGCCGCCGACGACAAGACTGTGCTCAACCACCAGATCGAAAGCTTCGATGCGCTGATGGGCATGGCGTTGGTCTGGGTCGATGTGCCGAATGTCGAGGGCGGCCAGCGCCAAGACATCTGGATGTACTACGGCAACCCGAAGGCCCCGGCCACCGGCAACGGTCAGCTGACGTTCGATCCGAACTACACCGCGCTCTATCACTTCGACGGCGCCACCGGCACGCCGGCCAAGGACACCACCGCCTACGGCAACACCGCCCAGAGCGCCACCGGCGCAAGCATCGACGGCGTGGTGGGGCGCGCCTTGCAGTTCAGCGGCCAGCCGCTGCTGTTGCCGGCCAGCCCGTCGCTGCAGCACAGCGCCGGCAGCGCGTTCACTTTCAGTGCCTGGCTGCGGCTGGATCAGGCCAACGGCGAGCAGTTGATCCTGGCCCGCCGCGAGGGCGCCGCCAGCCTGCTGGTGGGGGTCAATCAGGGTGTGCCGTTCGTGGAGATCGACGGCCAGCGCGCCGTCGCCGGCCAGGCGCTGAGCCCTGGCCAATGGCAACATCTGGCGGTGACCGCCGAGGGCGGCAAGACCGCGCTGTACGTCAACGGCCGCGAGAACGTCGCGCTGGCGCAAGCGATGCCGGCGTTCAACTCGGCCATGGCCATCGGCGCCGACCTTGCCGCCGGCCCGTACTTGCCGTTCGCGGGCGCCATCGACGAGCTGCGCCTGTCCAAGGTCGCGCGCCCGGCGGCGTTGCTGCTGGCCGACGCCACCGCCCAGGGCGCCGAGTCGAAACTGGTCGCCTACGGTGTCGATGAAGAACAGTCCGGCTTCGGCTTCGGCAGCCTGGGCTTTTTGCTCAACGCGGTGCCGGCGGACGCCTGGGTGATCATCGCGGTGCTGGTGCTGATGATGTTCCAGTCGTGGATCATCATGATCCGCAAGAACCGCACCCTGGGCCGCGTCACTGCCGCCAACGAAGATTTCCGCGTGCAGTTCGCCAAGGTCGGCACGCGCCTGGAGATGTTCGCCGACGACACTCAGCTCGCCCAGCGACTGCAGCATTCGCCGTTGTGGCGCCTGTACCTGGTGGCCGTGAAAGAGATCCGCACCCGCCGCGAGCAGGGCGCCGACACCTCGTCGGTGTCGGCGGCCACCATCGAGGCCATCCGTTGCTCCATGGACGGCGTGCGCACCCGTGAGAACCAGGCCCTGAGCGCCAAGCTCTCGACCCTGTCCAACGCCATCGCCGGCGGCCCGTACATCGGCCTGCTCGGCACCGTGCTGGGGATCATGGTGGTGTTCCTCGGCACGGCCATGGCCGGTGACGTCAACATCAACGCCATCGCGCCGGGCATGGCCGCCGCGCTGCTCGCCACCGCCATGGGCCTGTTCGTCGCGATCCCGGCGCTGTTCGGCTACAACCGGCTGATCACCCGCAACAAGGAAGTCAGCGCCGACATGCGCGTGTTCGTCGACGAGTTCATCACCCGTCTGGCGGAGATGCACGGCGAAGGCCAGTCCAGTGAGGCGGCGCAGGTGCGCGGCCATCACGTCAACCACTCCGTACCGGCCTGAGGAGCACTGACATGGCGTCCGTAAATGCCTCCCACGACGATGACGAAGACGCAGCGGTGGACAGCATCAACATCACCCCGCTGGTGGACGTGCTGATGGTGGTGCTGGTGATGTTCATCCTCACCGCCACCGCCCAGGTGTCCGGGATCCAGATCAACCTGCCCAAGGCCAGCGCGGCGGTGTCGCTGTCCGAGGCCAAGACCAAGGCGATTTCGGTCAACGACGGCGGCCAGGTGTTCCTCGACGCCTACCCGGTGACCCTGGTGGAGCTGGAGGAGCGCCTGCGCATCGAGAAGGCGCAGAACCCGGACTTCCCGGTGATCGTGCGCGGCGACGCCACGGTGCAATACCAGAAAGTCATCGAGGTGCTGGACCTGTTGCGCCGGCTCGAACTGTCCCAGGTCGGTCTCGTCACCGGCAAACCGAGCCAGGGCTGAGCCATGACCGCACACAACCCGATCGAGCCGTTGCCGGTGAAGAAGGCCTCGCCGCTGCGCTACGTGAAGTGGGGCGCGGGGCTGATCGTCGGCGCGCTCGCGGCATATTTGCTGTGGCAGTGGGCCAACGACATGAGCGGCATCCGCCGCGAAGCGCCGAAGGTGCCGACCATCATTCCGTTGCCGCCACCGCCGCCACCGCCCCCGGAAAAGCCGCCGGAGCCGGAGCAGCCGGTGGAGGAAAAAGTCGTCGAGCCGGAGCCGACCCCCGAGCCGCAAGAGGTCAAGCCCGAGGAGGAAGCGCCGCCGTCGCCGGCGGACGACCTGGCCAACCCGATGCAGATCGACGGCGACGCCCAGGCCGGCAGCGACGCCTTCAACATCGGCGCGGGCAAGGGCGGCGGCATGGCCGGGGCCGGCGGCGGGCGCCTGGGCAACGGCACGTACAGCCAGTTCCTGGCGTTCACCTTCCAGAAGCTGCTGCGCGAGAACCCCGACCTGCGCAACCTGGCGTTTTCGCTGCAGGCCGATGTGTGGCTCAGCGGCGCCGGCGAAATCACCCGGGTGGAATTGACGAAGTCCAGCGGCAAACCGGACATCGACGCCCAGGTGCTGGCGGCGCTGCGTGCCGCGCCGGCCCTGAGCGAACGGCCGCCGGCCTCCATCACATTGCCTGTGCGCCTGTCCCTGCAGGGACGGCGTCCGGGCTGACCGAATTACTCAAGATTTGCCAAAAGGAGTTGTGTGCAGATGATTTCCCACGTGAACCGGTTGTCCCTGGCGGTCGGCATGGTCGTCGCGACCCTGGTCGGTCAGGCCGCGGCAGCGCCCGCGCCTTCGGAGAACGCCACGATCAACCTGATCCGCTTGCTGGTCGAGCAGGGCATCCTCAAGCAGGACAAGGCCGACGCGCTGATCGCCCAGGCCCAGAACGAGGCCGCCCAGGCGAAGCAGGCCGCCGCCTCGGCCGCCGTGGCGGCAGGCCCGGTCGCCGCGCCGGGGGACGTGCGCGTGCAGTACGTGCCGGCCGCGGTGCGCGACCAGATCCGCGATCAGGTCAAGGCCGAGGTCATGGCCACCGCCAAGCAAGAGAACTGGGCCCAGCCCAACACCTTTCCGGAGTGGGTCGCGCGCATCAGTTTCGACGGCGACATCCGCCTGCGCGACGAGTCGCGCTACTACTCGGGCAGCAACAGCAACGAGATCGTCGACTTCGCCAAGCTCAACAACAACGGCCCGTACGACGTGAACCCCAACAGCAGCACCAACCTGCCGCCGTTGCTCAACACCCGCGAGGACCGCGAGAACCTGTTCCGCCTGCGCGCCCGGTTGGGCATGAAGGCCGAGATCGCGCCGCAGTGGACCGCCGGCGTACGCATCGGCACCGGTTCGGACAACAACCCGGTGTCCACCACCCAGAACCTGGGCGGCGGCTTCGCCAAGAAAGACATCTGGCTCGACCAGGGTTACCTGACCTGGAAACCGTCGGATGAGCTGACCCTGACCGGCGGACGTTTCGCCAACCCGTTCATGTCCACCGACATGCTGTATTCCAACGACCTGAACTTCGATGGCATAGCGGCGATCTTCGACCGCAAGCTCAGCCGCGACTGGGGCGTGTTCGGCACCGTCGGCGCGTTCCCGGTGGACTACACCAACGACACCACCACCAGCAACGGCTTCGACAAGGAAGAAAGCGACAACAAGTGGCTGTACGGCGCGCAGATCGGCGCCAAGTGGGCGATCAACAGCGACAACCGGCTCAAGGGCGCGTTGGCGTACTACCGCTTCGACGACATCGAAGGCCAACGCTCCAGCCCTTGCCGGCCATGGGCCGGGGAACCGGGCTGCGACAGCGACGGCACCCGCGCCGCGTTCATGCAGAAGGGCAACAGCGTGTTCCTGCTGCGCGACATCACGCCCAACCCGCTCAACCCGGCGGGCACGCCGCAGCCGCAGTTCGTCGGCCTGGCGTCGGAGTTCAACCTGCTGGACCTGAACCTGGTCTGGGACGCGGATCTGCCGCAGGACTTCAAGCTGCGCGGCCAAGGCAACTACATCCACAACCTGGGCTACGACGAAGGCGACATGCGTAAGCGCTCGGCCGGGCAGATCGTCAACAACCTGGGCAGCGACGGCCAGATCAAGAGCGGCGCCAACGCCTGGATGGTGCAGTTCACCCTCGGCAACGCGCTGGACCTGAAGAAGCAAGGCGACTGGAACCTGTTCGCCGGCTACAAGTACATCCAGCCGGACGCCTTGCCGGACGGCTTCAACGATTCCTCGTTCCACCTGGGCGGCACCAACGCCAAGGGCTACATCCTGGGCGGCAACTACGGGCTGGCCAAGAACGTCTACGCCACCGGCCGCTGGATGAGCACCGAGGCGGTGTACGGCGCGCCGTTCGACATCGATGTCATGCAGCTTGAGATCAACACGCGCTTCTGAGGCGCCGGGAGAGGGTAATGGACACGCGTTTTCTGTGGCTCGGTCTGGGCCTGTTGGTCGCCACCGGCGCGAGCGCCGAAGGCATGGAGGAGCGCCTGCGCACCCAACTGCGCAGCACCGCCCAGCAATTGCAGGCCCTGCAGAGCCAGCAGGCCCAGGCCAGCGCCGCGCAGTTGGCGGCGCAGAACGAGGCCAAGGCGGCGCAGGCGCAGATCAATCAATTGACCGCCGAACTGGCCAAGGCCAAGGGCGTCGCCGAGCAGTTGGCCGGCCAGCAGCAGAGCCTGCACAGCCAGGCTCAGGCTCAGGTGGCCGCCAGCAACGAGCAGGTCGGCAAGTTCAAGAAGGCCTATGACGAGCTGCTGGCCATGGCCCGTGCCAAAGAGGCGGAACGGTCTAAGCTTCAGGCGCAATTGGCCGAACGTGACACACAAGTGCAGCAATGTTCGGTCAAGAATCAGCAGATGTACGGCGTCGCCAAGGAGATCCTCACCGCCTACGAAAACATCGATGTGGCCCAGGTGATGAAGATCCGTCAGCCCTTCGCGGGCAGCGCCCGGGTCAAGTTCGACGAACTGGCCCAGGGCTTCGGCGACGAGCTCTACAAGACCCATTTCGATGCGCCGAAAACGGCGCTCGCCCAGTGATTTGACAAGGAAGCGACCATGACTCAATTGATCAGCCACGTGACCCCGGCCTCGTTGACCGAAGTGCTGCAAGCCGCCGGTTACCGGGTCAACCGGACCGAACAGAACGGCATCGTCCAGTTGCTCAGCGCAAGCCAAGGCATCGGCTACGCGGTGCGTTTCGGCAACCCGGCGCCGGAGGCCGGCGGTTTCGTGGACTTCACCTTTAGTTGCGCGCTGCGGGTGCAGGGCGAGCTGCCGGCCGGGGTGGCCGAGCAGTGGAACGCCTCGCGCCGCTTCGCAAGGCTGTCGTTGCAGGGTGAATTCCTGGTGATGGAAATGGACGTGGTGGTGGCGGCGGGCGTCAGCGCGGCGCACCTGCGCGGCAACCTGGAACTGTGGGACCGCCTGCTTCAGGAATTCATCGTGTACCTGCGTGATTTCAGCCAGCAGGCTGCCGCGCCGGCGGTGAACGCCGAAGCGGCCGCGCAAGAGGAAGCCGTGCTGTGAAAAAGCCTGCCATGGTGATGGGCGCCGCGACGGTGGCGCTGCTGGTGGTGGCCGTGGCGTTGGCGGTGCGGCCGGGCAGCGACCCGGTCGCCGCTCAGCAGCCGGCGCCGTCGATGCAGGCCGAGGCGGGGCCAGCGCTGGCCCGCCTGGGCAATCAGCAGGTGTCGCCGCAGGAGGTGCAGGCGCTGTTGGCCAGCCTGCCGCCGGCGTCCCGCGCACAGCTGCAAGGCAACCGCGAGGCGCTGGAGCGCTGGATCCGTTCGCGGCTGGCCGAAAAGGCCGTGCTGGAGCAGGCGGACGCTCAGGGTTGGGCGCAGCGTCCCGACGTCGCCCGGCAGACCCGCGCGGCCACCGAGCAGATCGTGTTCCGCGACTACTTGCGGTCGGTCAGCGAGGTGCCGGCGGACTACCCGAGCGCCGCCGAACTGCAGCAGGCCTACGAGGCCGGCAAGGCCGACTGGGTGACCCCGGCGCTGTACCGGGTCAGCCAGATTTTCCTCGGCGTGGGCGATCCGCAGAACCTCGACGCCGTGCGCAAGCAGGCGTCGGAGCTGAGCAAGAAAGCCCAGGCCGCGCCGGGGGAGTTCGCCGCCTTGGCCGGCCAGTATTCCCAGGACCGCACCACGGCCGAGCGGGGCGGCGACAGCGGCCTGCAACCGTTGCAGCAACTGGTGCCGGAGGTGCGTGGCGCGGTGGCGCGGCTGAAGGTCGGCTCGGTGTCGGAGCCGGTGCAGAGCGCGGCGGGCTTTCACGTGATCAAGCTCACCGAACTGCAGCCGGCCCGCACCGCGACCCTGGACGAGCTGCGTGACCAACTGACCCAGGCCCTGCGCGCCCGGCGCCAGGAGCAGATCGCCCAGGCGTACCTGGACGGCATGCTCAACACCGCGACGCTGAGCATCGACGGGGCTGAACTCAACAAGGTGCTGGAGGGAAAACGGTAATTCGGATCCACCGCTGAACCTTGTGGGCACTGGCTTGTCGGCGATGGCTGCGTGTCAGTCACCAGACAGGTTGGATCGGCCGACCGCATCGCTGGCAAGCCAGCGCCCACGAAGGACGAGTGCACAGGCAAACAACAAAGATCGACAGGGAGTCATCGATGTCATTCACCGAACCCGCAGGACGACAGGGCAGCCCCGAATACCGCTGGCCGCAGGACAAGGAGGAACCCTGGCAGGCCCGGGCCGCCGCCCTCGACGGCGACGTGGCGCAATACTTCCTGGTAAGCGCCCGCTGCGGTTGCTTCATGCAGGCGGCCCGCAGCCTCAACGTGCGTTCGACCTTGCTGCGCAAGCAACTGGCGCAGTTGGAGCAGCAACTGCAATGCGCGCTGTTCAGCTTCCAGGGCAGCGCCCTGAGCCTGACCCGCGAAGGCCAGCAGTTGCAGGCGCGGCTGATCGCCCTGGCCCATGAGCGGAAGCTGCCGGTGGTCGAGCAGCCGCTGGTGCGCCTGGCCGTGGCCGAGTCGATCCTGCACGACATCCTGGGCCGCGACCTGATCGCGCTTTTGCGACGCAACGCCAGCGTGCGCCTGGAGATCATTTCGGTGGACAGCGAACTGGCGCTGCGGGCAGTGAGCGCCGACGTGGTGCTGTGGCTGGCCCCCGGCGACAGTCCCCATCCCGGCCCGACCTTCGCCACCGACGAACCGCAACGCCTGGCGACCCTGGACTACCTGCCGCACATCGCCAAGCGCTATTCGCGGGTGACGGCGCGCCCGGACACCCTCGACGACCTGGCCGACTTCATGCTGGTGCAGTGGCGTCACGACCGTCAGATCGACGGTTTTCGCCCCTGGAACAACCTGGTCGAACAACGCCTGGCCGGGGTGGTGCAGATGCAGTCCTATGAGCTGATGCTGGAGATGATCCGTTGCAGCGCCTGCATCGGCCTGCTGCCGATGTACATGGGCCGCTTCGACCGGGGCCTGGTGGCGTTGCCGGGGCTGTTCGACGAGCCGATGCGGTTGCAGGCGTGGCTGGCGGTGAATGCCGAGTCGCAGGCATCGGCCGAGGTGCAGGCGTTGGCCGGACTGATCCGCCACACGTTCAGCGAGCGGCAGGAATGGTTCGAATAGCCTGACGCTGGATCACATGATGGGTGGCGGATTAGAGTGAACCGCCATGCAACCGATCCAGGAGGGATCCACCATGCCTGACAACGTCGCCATCCACCTCGAACGCTTCAACGAATCCCACGTCGAGGGTGTCACCGCGCTCTACAACGATCCGGCCGTGGGTCGGCAGGTGCTGCAGATGCCGTTTCAGTCCAGCGAGGTCTGGCGCCAGCGGCTGCTGGCGGACAACGAACGGGCGGTGAAGCTGGTGGCGCTGCACCAGGGCGCGGTGATCGGCAACCTGGGGCTTGAAGCGTACTCGCGGATGCGCCGCAGCCATGCCGCCAGTTTCGGCATGGCCGTCGCCTTGGCGTGGCAGGGCAAGGGCGTCGGTTCCCGGCTGCTGGCGGCGGCGCTGGACGTCGCCGACAACTGGATGAACCTGCACCGGGTCGAGCTCACCGTGTACGCCGACAACGACGCCGCCATCGGCCTGTACCGCAAGTTCGGCTTCGAGACCGAGGGGCTGTTGCGTGACTACGCCGTGCGCGACGGGCAATGGGTCGACACCCTGAGCATGGCCCGCCTGCGCCCGCGCCCCAAGGCGTGAATCAGTCGTCCAGGGCGAACGCCACCGCCGCCTGCGCATGCAGCGCGGTGGTGTCGAGCAGGGGCAGGGCGCTGTGCTCGGGCTTGATCAGCAGGCCGATTTCCGTGCAGCCGAGGATGATCGCCTGGGCGCCCCGGGCGGTCAGGGATTCGATCACCCGCTGATAGGTCTGCCGTGACGTTTCGCTGATCACGCCGACACAAAGCTCTTCGTAGATGATCCGGTGCACCGCACGGCGTTCGGCCTCGTCCGGCACCAGCACGTTCAGGCCCTGGGCGTGCAGCCGCTGCTTGAGGAAGTCCTGCTCCATGGTGAACGCCGTGCCGAGCAGGCCGACGGTGTTGGCGCCGATCTCCAGGGCCGCATGGGCGGCGGGTTCGGCGATGTGCAGGAACGGAATGCCGATGGCGGCCTGGATCGGCTCGGCCACCTTGTGCATGGTGTTGGTGCACAGCACCACGCATTCGGCGCCGCCGGCCTCCAGCCGGCGTGCGGCATCCACCAGGATCGCCGCCGCGTCGTCCCAGCGCCCGGCGTGCTGGGCCTGCTCGACCGGACCGAAATCCACGCTGTGCATCAGCAGCTGCGCAGACCGCAGCGGCCCGAGCCGGTCACGGACCTGCTGGTTGATGAGGCGATAGTATTCGGCGCTGGATTCCCAGCTCATGCCGCCGATCAGGCCGATGGTGCGCATTGGATGTCCTCAGGCTGTGGCCTGCGCGGATGCGCCAGGCCTGAGGGGAGTTTCCGGCGGTTCGGCGGCGGATGCCAGCGCAAATCAACTGTAGCGCCCATTCAGTTGCAAAGTGTTGCGCAGCGTCATCCGCCCCGAAGCGGTTTCCCGCCGCACGCCGGGCTTACGGTGTCACAGCTTGATCGGCCGGATCGTAGGAAAACGATGAATCGACGCCTGGCGTGGAGGGCGGCGTCAGCCGGATGATCGGCACGAGGATCTTCGGGTCGGTCGAGTTGTAGAAGTCCCTTTGGTTGTACTGGGCCTCGGCCAGTCCGGCATCGCTTCCGCCGTAGATGTAGAAGAACGCCATGAGCGGGAACTTGTTCGGCGGGAAGCTCTGGGCGCACGACTTGGCAGGGTCTGCCGACAGCGGGTCGCACCAGGTCTTGATCAGGATTTCATTGTGTTCGTTGACCCCGGACACGTTGGCGAGCGCTCTGGCCCGGATGGACTGATAGAACGCCGGGCCCGCGAGTTGGTTGCGGTCATCCGATATGTCGAAGCCGCACTGGCGCTGGTTCCGGTTGCCGCCGGCGATCGACCACACGTCATACCACTGCTCCGCCGTGGTCACGCCGGCGTTGTGGCAGAGCTGGCTCTGTTGGGGATAGTCGGGGTGGGCCACGCAGACCTCCGTCGCCGACCGGGTCCAGGTCCAGGCGTCGTAAGGGTAGGAGCACAGGTAATCCAGGTCATACTTGTCGGCCGGTGCTTCGAAAATCGGATAGACGATGAATCCGTTGCCGTGCCCCCAGGCCAGGCGTCCGAAATTGGCATCGGCCCGCAGATAGGAAAACGAGACGCCACCGTTCTTCACCGAGTTGGGGCTCGGATCCCAGACCTTGTACTGATTGTTGGGATCCTTGACCGTCACCCGCAGCGTCACCCCCGAGCAGAGGAACGCCGGCTGCGAGTCGGAGTTGAAGCAGTTGGGGAATTTCCGGCCGTAGAGCGTCTTCAACTGCGTGACGATGGCCGGGCCGTCGAGCACCTGGGTGCCGCTGCCGCTGCCGCTGGCGCTGACGTTGACGGTCGCCGGCGGCTGCGTCGCGACTTGCGAGCAACCGGCCAGCAGGACGAACAAGAAGATTCCGATGGCTTTGCGCATGACGTGCTCCTTCGCCCGGTCGGGCACTTTGGTGTTTCGTGTGGCGCGTCCCTAGATCGTCACCCGCAGATACCAGGAAAAGATGATCGGCTCGCTGGTGCCGGTACGGTGCAGGGTGTAGTTGAACAGGCCGGTCTTGCCCCGGTTGTTGCTGATCCAGGCGGGGGGGACGGCGACGTCGGTGTACTGCGGCTGGGTGATGCCGAACTCGTCGCTGTGGTGGCGGATGGTGCCCACCGTCAGAGAGATGCGCACCTTGTGGCTCCCTTCCAGAGGAGGGTAGTAGGCGCGCAGGTTTGTCTTGTTGGCGTTGAGAGTCGGTTCACCCAGCAGGTGCTTTTGCGCGGTGACGTTGATGTCTAGGTTTCTCGACGGTATGTCTGGCTGGGTGCCCGGCAACCGCACGGTATACGAGATTTTCGCGCTGTTGGCGATGCAGTCGACCACTTCCTCGCGGGGCACACGGAAGGTCAGGGTCTGGCCTGCGGTGGTGACGGTCTGGATTTCGCTGCCGAAGGTCGAGTTGCGCCCCACCCAGTACACTTTCACGGTCTGGCCCGGCGCCGATCCGGTGTAGTTCACCTCGACCGTGGCGTACTGGGCCTCGTAGAAGTCGCGCACGAAGTTCAGCACGGTTCCGTTGGCGTCCTTGGCCTCCAGCACTTTCGGCGGTCTGAGATCCAGTGCCGGCGTGCGGATGTGCACGTCGATCTCGGTGGTCGCGGACCAGATCGCCAACGGGCCTGAGGTGTTGCCGATCTGGTCGGTGACGCGGTACTTGAGCTGGAACCTGGGGTTGTCCTGCCAGAACGCCTCGGTGAACAGGGTGATCACCACGCTGCCGGCCGCCGCTTGGGCGGCCGTCACGGTGTGGGTGGTTTCACGGCCGTCGGCGCTCAAGGTGATGACATCGCGTTCGCGCAGGTGGATGTAGCGCAGGGTGACGGCCACGCCTTGCGCCGCGCGCGCGGCATCCACGCCGTTGGCGATGACATCCGCCGGCAGGGTCATGAGCAGGTTCGGGTTGTCGCCCGTGCCCGTGACTTCGCCGCCGGGGCGCGGGGTGTGGAAGAGCGCCACCAGCGGTTGCGAGGTTTCGGGGTCGGGTTGGCTGATGCGGGTGACCCGCAGGCTCAGGCGGTTGATCCCGTCGCGCAGGAGGGCGGCCGGCAGGTTCAGGTCGAAGCGCAGGTTTTCTTCACCCGGCTGAATGGTCTTGCTGACGGCGGCGGTGGCCGATTCATTGAGCAGCAGTTCGGCGAAGTCGCGCGGTGCCATGTTCAGCCACGGATCGCACGACACACGGAGTATGCCGTTACTGATGAGCGACAGCGCAATGCCGCCGTCGGGGGCCTCAGGATGAACCACCGGAACCGTCAGGCCGGGAATGGCGGGCCGGTCGATGACCAACGGCTGATTGTTGTTGTCTGGCGTGTTCATGGTCGCGCTCCTGTCGTGCCGATATCGCGTTGACGAGTCAGCGATATCAAACACCCGCAGGCGCGGCCGGGCACCTGTCAGATCTGACAGGTGCCCTCTCAAAGTACGCAGAAAAGACCACCGTCGGTCGTTTTCCGGATCTGTGCAGAAACGGTGGGAGCCCCCCATCGCCGGCACCGGCTTCATCGCGGGCAGGCCCGCTCCCGCAGGGTCACATGTCCATGTTGACCCAGCCCGGCTTGGCCTCCTCCGGCGCCACGGCCTTCACTGTCTTGCCGGTGGCCAGCTCCACCCGCCGCGCCACTTCCGGGTCGTCGGCGAACGGCGTGAGGCTGGCGTCGTCGAGGCTTTGGGCGGTTTCGTGGCGCAGGCAGTACTCCACCGACAGCCACAGAAACAGCACCCCCAGCCCATTCAGGAACATCTCGAACATGGCCGCCTCCTTGCCTAGGCGATCTGCGCGTCGCGGTGGGCCAACGCCACGTCCGCCACCCGCACGGTGCGCCACACGTTGTAGGCCATCAGCAGCATGCCGCTGAGGAAGAACACCCCGCCGGCGAAGCGCACGATGAAGCCCGGATGGCTGGCCTGCAGCGCTTCGACGAAGGAGTACGTCAGCGTGCCGTCTTCGTTGATCGCGCGCCACATCAGGCCCTGGGTGATGCCGTTGACCCACATCGAGGCGATGTAGAGCACGGTGCCGATGGTCGCCAGCCAGAAGTGCAGGTTGATCAGCGGCGTGCTGTGCATGCGTTCGCGGCCGAACACTTTGGGCACCATGTGGTAGGTGGCGCCGAAAGTGATCATCGCCACCCAGCCCAGCGCCCCGGCGTGCACGTGGCCGATGGTCCAGTCGGTGTAGTGGGAGAGGGCGTTGACGGTCTTGATCGCCATCATCGGGCCTTCGAAGGTGGACATGCCGTAGAACGCCAGCGACAGCACCAGGAACCGCAGGATCGGGTCGGTGCGCAACTGATGCCAGGCGCCGGACAGCGTCATCATGCCGTTGATCATGCCGCCCCAGCTCGGCGCCAGCAGGATCAGCGACATCGCCATGCCCAGCGACTGCGCCCAGTCGGGCAGGGCGGTGTAGTGCAGGTGGTGGGGACCTGCCCAGATGTACAGGGTGATCAGCGCCCAGAAGTGCACGATCGACAACCGGTACGAATACACCGGCCGGTTCACTTGCTTGGGCACGAAGTAGTACATCATCCCCAGGAAGCCGGTGGTCAGGAAGAAACCCACCGCGTTGTGGCCGTACCACCACTGCACCATGGCGTCGGTGGCGCCGGAGTACACCGGGTAGGACTTGAACCAGTCCACCGGGATCGACAGGTGATTGACCACGTGCAGCATCGCGATCACCAGGATGAACGCGCCGAAGAACCAGTTGCCGACGTAGATGTGCTTGGTCTTGCGTTGCACCACAGTGGTGAAGAACACCACGCCGTAGGCCACCCAGACCACCGCCATCCAGACCGCGCCGGAGAATTCGATCTCGGCGTACTCCTTGGTGGTGGTGTAGCCCATCGGCAGGGTGATGAACATGATCACGATCACCGCCTGCCAGCCCCAGAAGGTGAACGCCGCGAGCCGGTTCGAATACAGCCGCACCTGGCAGGTGCGCTGCACCGCGTAGTAGCTGGCGGCGAACTGGGCGCTGCCGGCGAAGCCGAAGATCACCAGGCTCGTGTGCAGGGGCCGCAGGCGGCCGAAGGTGGTCCACGGCAGGTCGAGGTTCATGTCGGGCCAAACCAGTTGCGAGGCGATCCATACCCCCATCGCCATGCCGACCACACCCCAGAAAACGGTTGCGATGACAAATTGGCGGACGACCTTGTAGTTGTAGGCCTGTCCGGTTGCTGCTGTGCTCATGGTCGATTCATCCACGGTTGCAAAGGCTTGCCGAACCACCCGGCCCGGCATGGGCTGCACTGTAGGAACCCTGCCGAAAACAAAACAGGCTCAGGAATCTTTCATTTGTGCGGATCAGATTTAATGGCTGCCTGCGGCCATCTGCCGCGCTCTGATACGGTTTTTATGGTTTCAGGTGAATCTGTAACGGCCTGCGCCGCATCGGCATAGTTCAGCAAAAGCAATAACTGTGGGAGCGGGTTGGGTCGCGAATGCGGTGTGTTAACTGACACACCGCATTCGCGACCCAACCCGCTCCCACAGAAAACCCTGATGAGGTAGCCGATGTATCAGTACGACGATTACGACCGGGCGCTGGTGTTCGAGCGCGTGGCGCAGTTCCGTGACCAGGTCGCCCGGTTCCTGGCCGGCGAGTTGAGCGAAGAAGAGTTCCTGCCGCTGCGCCTGCAGAACGGCCTGTATATGCAAAAGCACGCGTACATGCTGCGGGTGGCGATCCCCTACGGCACCCTGAGCGCCGGGCAGATGCGCACCCTGGCCGGCATCGCCAGCGACTACGACCGGGGCTACGGCCACTTCACCACCCGGCAGAACATGCAGTTCAACTGGATCAGGCTGGAGGAGGTGCCGGACATCCTCGAACGCCTGGCGCAGGTGAACATGCATGCGATCCAGACCTCCGGCAACTGCGTGCGCAACATCACCACCGAAGCCTTCGCCGGGGTGGCGGCGGACGAACTGATCGACCCGCGTCCGCTGGCCGAGATCCTGCGGCAGTGGTCGACGATCAACCCGGAGTTCCTGTTCCTGCCGCGCAAGTTCAAGATCGCCATCTGCTCGGCCAGGCAGGACCGCGCGGCGATCATGATGCACGACATCGGCCTGTACCTTTACCCCGGCCGGGACGGCCAGATGCTGCTGCGGGTGATCGTCGGCGGCGGGTTGGGGCGCACGCCGATCCTGGGCCTGCAGATCCGCGACGGCTTGCCGTGGCAGCACCTGCTGTCCTACGTCGAGGCGGTGCTGCGGGTCTACAACCGCCACGGCCGGCGCGACAACAAGTACAAGGCGCGGATCAAGATCCTGGTCAAGGCGCTGGGCATCGAGGCATTCGCCAAAGAGGTTGAAGCCGAATGGCAGCACCTCAAGGACGGCCCGGCGCAACTGACCGACGCCGAGTACCAGAGGGTCGCCAGTGCCTTCGTGCCGCCGGCCTACCGGTCGCTTGCCGGCACCGACCTGGACTTCGGCACGCACCTGGCCGAGAGCCCGGCGTTCGCCCGTTGGGTCGCGCGCAACGTGCAGCCGCACAAGGTGCCGGGCTACGTCAGCGTGGTGCTGTCGACCAAACCGGGCGCGGCTGCCGCGCCGGGTGACGTCACCGGCCAGCAGATGCTCGCGGTGGCCGACTGGTCCGAGCGCTTTGGCTTCGGCGAGATCCGCATCGCCCACGAGCAGAACGTCGTCTTGCCGGACGTGCCCAAATCCGAGCTTCACGCCCTGTGGCTCGAAGCGCAGGAGCGAGGGCTGGGCAGCGCCAACGTCGGCTTGCTCACCGACATCATCGCCTGCCCCGGCGGCGACTTCTGCGCGCTGGCCAACGCCAAGTCGATCCCGGTGGCCCAGGCGATCCAGGCGCGCTTCGAGGACCTCGACTACCTGCACGACCTGGGCGACATCAGCCTGAACATCTCCGGCTGCATGAACGCCTGCGGCCACCACCACATCGGCAACATCGGGATCCTGGGCGTCGACAAGAACGGCAGCGAGTGGTACCAGATCACCCTCGGCGGCGCCCAGGGCAAGCACAGCACGTTGGGCAAGGTCATTGGGCCTGCGTTCAGCGCCGCCGAAGTGCCGCAGGTGATCGAGCGGATCATCGCCACCTTCGTGCGCTACCGCGAAAGCGAGGAACTGTTCATCGATACGCTGGCGAGGATCGGCCTGGAGCCGTTCAAGGAACGGGTCTACCCCAAGGCGCTGGAGGCGACGGCATGAACAATCTGCTGCGGCTGGAAGAGGGCGGGGCGCGGATCGTGGCGGACGACCCGTGGACGCTCGTGCGTGAGCCGGCAGGCACGCGGCCGGCGGGGCTGCTGATTCTGCCGCTGGCCCACTGGCTGGAGTCGCCTTCCACCCACGCGGTGTGGCTGGGCCCGGACGACGAGGTCGAAAGCCTCGTCCCGTGGCTGGCCTCGCTGCCGCTGATCGCCCTCGACTTCCCGAGCTTTCGCGACGGCCGCGCCTACAGCCAGGCCTACCTGCTGCGCAGCCGCTTCGGCTGGGCCGGTGAACTGCGGGCCATCGGCGACGTGCTGCGCGACCAGCTCAGCCACATGCGCCAGTGCGGCTTCGACAGCTTCGCCGTGCGCGAGGACAAGTGCGCCGAAGACGCGCTCAAGGGCCTGGCCGGGATGAGCGTGCAGTACGGCCGCTCGGTGATCGAACCGCGGCCGCTGTTCCGCCGGCGGTAGCCACAGCAACCCCTGCACAGGGGAAACCCCTAGAACCGCCTTCAATCGGGGATTTTTCCTTGGGTCGGTGATGGCCTTTTGGTAGAGTCCTTGGCGCCAGCGGGTTTTCGGCTGGACGACGGAACGAAGAAGGGAGTCTGTTTGTGGCTGCGGGCAAAAAAATCCTCGGCCTCACTGCGTTGCTTTTGATGCTGACGCTGTGGGCCAGTTACTTTTATGTGTTCAACGAAAACCGCGACGGCCAACTGGGCGGCGCCGGCGACAGCCGGGCCTGGTGCGGCACGCCGCCGTCCGGCGAAGCGGCGTTGCTGGGCAAGGACCAGTTGACCCTGCGCATCACCAACAACCTGCGCGGCGAGTTCATGCTCAGCGGTTCGGTGGTGGTGTCCGAACGCACCTTCAACCGCTACGACCTGGGCCGCAACGAACTGCGCCTGCGTCTGGAGCCGCTGCAGTGGTCCTACGGCGTGACGCCGATCTTCCTCGAACAGGTGAAGGTGCAGCCCCTGAGCCGCAACCTGTCGGCGACCGACAAGAGCGCCTTCGCCGAGCTTGAGCCGCGCCCCATCGGGGTTCAGGGCCAGGTCGCCGCGTTTCCCTTCGACACTTACCGCTACGGCTACAAGCCGGTGCTGTATTACCTCAAGGGCAACGAGCGCATCGACCTGCGCTTCAAGAACATCACCACGCAGATGGAGATGTCCAACACCTTCACGCCGATCCAGAAGTACAACCGCGTCGAGTACATCAACGAGAAGAACTCGATGATCCGCGACGAAGACTACAAGGCCTACGGCCCCCACGAATGCGCCTTCAGCGTCGAGCGCAAGGGTGCGTTCAAGGTGGTGGTGCTGTTGCTCCTGCTGATCCTGTGCCTGCCGCTGATGCACGTGTTCTACCGCGACGAGCCGGGGATCGACTTCCTCGCCACGCTGGTGGGCATCGCCGTGGTGCGCACGGTGCTGGTGGGGCCGGTGAAGGATTTCGAGCTGTACAACATCGACTTCCTGTTCGGCGCGGCGATCCTGCTGGTGGGGTCGGTGTCGCTGATCAAGGCGATGAAGGCCCACAGCCGGCGGGAGATGGCGTTGCGGAGCGGGGCGACGTCGTCCTGGTGATCGGGGCCGGGGCCTGCCGTGGTTGTGCAGGCCTTGGTTCTGCCCCGCAGCGTCCTCACCGGCGCCATCGCCAGCAGGCTGGCTCCCACAGATTCAGTGGGCCCGCAGTCATTTCAGGGCCGGGTCACCGGGGTTCAGCTGCTTCCAGCTCTGCATGACGGCCTGGGCCTTGGGCTCCTGTCCGCTGTCGAGGTAATACTGGATCAGCGACAGCCGCGCATTGCGGTTCGCCGGCTGCGCCTTGAGCACCTGTTCCAGCTGTGCGCACGCCTCGTCGACCTTGCCGCTCTCATGCAGCGCCACGCCCAGCACATAACCGTACTGGGCGTTCTGCGGCTCCAGCCTGGCGGCTTCGCGCAGCGCCGGCATCGCCTCGCCGGGCTTGCCGGCGCGGATCAGCGCCAGCCCTTGGGCGTGCTGCAGCAAGGCGCTGTCGGGATGCGCCTTGAGGCTGGCGGCGAGCTGCGTTTGTGCCTCCTGCCGTCGGCCGTTGGCCTCCAGCCACTGCACCAGCGTCACTTGCGCCGGATGGAAGTCCGGATCGCGCTTGAGCGCCGCGCGCAGCAATCCTTCGACCTCCGCGCTGCGGCCGCTGGCCTGGTACAGCAGGGCCAGGTTGAGATTGGCTTCGGCCCGTTCGGCGAGGTGCTTCTGTACGTCTTCGTATTCGCCGATCGCCGCGTCCCACCGGGCCTGCGCGGTGCCCAGGCCGCCGCGCGCGCTGCCGAGCAGTTCCCTGGCGGTGGCGATGCGCACGGCCTTCACCGGGTCGGCCAAAAGCGCTGTCAGCAGCGGTGCGCGCTCCGCCGGCGGCACGAATGCGCTGACCGCCCGCACGGCGCTTTCGCGCACTTGAGGGGCGGGGTGCTTGAGGTCCTGCGTCGCCAGTTTCAAAGCCTGTTCGCTCGGGTACAGCGGCAGTTCCGCCAGGAGGGTCGCGCGTTGGATCGCCGGCAGGTTGCTGCGCTGCAACTGTGCCTGCAACGCCTGGGCGGCGCCCGGCAAGCCGTTGCGGACCTGGTGCAGGCTCTCGTCGTAGCGCGGCGCCTGCGGGCCGTTTGAGGCGTTCCACTGCCTGAACTGTGCCGTGACCTTGTCGCCGTCCTTGCCCTGGTGACAGTTCAGGCAGGCATCCGGTGTGCCGAGGCGGGCGGCCCGCTCGGGGTTCGGCAGGCTGAAGCTGTGGTCATGGCGAAAGTCGTTGCCCATGTAGAACTTGCCCGGCATGTGGCAATCCACGCATTGCGAACCGGGCTGGCCCATGGCGTGGCGGGTGTGTTCGACGGCGTCGTAGCGCTTGGCCTGCAGCCCCTTGCCGTCCACGCCTTGAACCGGCGTCGTGCCCGCCGGGTTGTGGCATTGCAGGCACACGCCGTTGCCGGGGGCCTTGAGTGCGCCGCTGTGAGGGTTGTGGCAGTCGCTGCAGCGCACGCCCTTGTCGAACATTTTGCTCTGGGCGAACGAGCCGTGCTCGAACACCTCGTCCTTGATCTTGCCGTCCAGGGCATAGAGCTCGCGGGTGAGCACGCTGGGCAGATAATCGTCCATCAACCGTTTGCCCACGGTGTAGCCGTCGCCCAGCGGTGCGCGGCGGGCGTGGCAACGGGCGCAGGTCTCGATCTCGACGGTGGCGTCGCGGTTCTTCAGGTCCACGGCGAAGCCGGCGTGGATCAGGTCGCCTTTCTGCGCCGTCCATTGCAGGTGGTTCGACGCCGGGCCGTGGCAGGCCTGGCAACCGACGCCCAGGCTGTTCCATTGGCTGGCGAAGGTTTCGGACGCGGCATCGAAGTTGCGCCTGTAGCCGGTGGTGTGGCATTCGACGCACATGAAGTTGGCGTTCTGCGCTGGTTTGCTCCAGTGCAGCGGGTTCTTGAAGTCCACGCCCTGGCCCGGATAGAGGTGGAACCAGCGCCGCTGCTCGGTATCCCAGGCCACGCCGAGGGCCTGCAGGCGGCCGTCGCCGACGTCGATCAGGTACTGCTGCAGCGGCGCGATGCCGAAGGTGTAGGCGACCTTGAAATCGGCGTTCTTGCCGTCGGCCCCCGGCGTATTGACCCAGAAGGCATCGCCCTTGCGCAGGAAGCGGGTGGTCTCGTGCTCGCCCCGGAAACCGGCGTCGTTGAAGTCGCCCAGCACCGTCTCGGCGGTCGCCGACTGCATTGCCAATTGATGGTGGGAGCCTTGCCAGTCCTTGGCCTCGGCGCTGTGGCAACCCTGGCACTGGCGCTCGTCCACGAACGTGGCCGGTCCGGCGGGTGCCGGTTTGACGGTCGAGGCGACGGGCACAGGCCGACCCGGCGACGGGGCGGGGGTGAACAGATACCAACCGATGGCCGCCACGGTCACCAGCAGCAGGCCGATGGCGGCAGGAAACAGACGATGTGAAATCAGGTTCGGTGAGGCATCAGGCTGCTGCGGCGCGGCTTTGTCTTTGGGCTTGGGCATTGCGGCTTCCGTGATCCGTGTGCAGGGGCCGTCTGGCGCGCGTTCAAGCTTGATGGAGCTTTGTCGCAGGCCGGGCTTCTGTCAAATGCCGGAGCCGAACCCAAGCGAATGTTGCCGCATGCAAGAGCAAACCGTGCGGTTTTAGCTATACCTGTAACTCCCCTCAAGCAATATTTCCGGCCTTCTGACAGGAGTTACAGACATGAAGCTTGCATTGATGATGAGCACCGTGTGCGTCGCTGCGCTTGCCGTGACGGGGTGTTCCAGCAAAGTCGTCGAGCCGGATCAGTACTCCGGCTTCCTCAAGGACTACAGCCAGCTGAAGGAAGCCAAGTCGCCTTCCGGCGCCACGGTGATGCGCTGGGTCGATCCCAAGCTGGACATCAACAAGTTCAGCAGCGTCTACGTCGAACCGACCCAGCTGTACCCCAAGCCGCAGCCGACGGCGAAGATTCCGCAGCAGACCCTCAACGGCATCACCGGCTATTACGACCAGGCGCTCAAGCGTGAGATCGGCAAGTCGTTGCCGCTGGCCAACGGCCCGGGCCCTGGCGTGATCGTGGTGCGGGCGGCGATCACCGCCGTGAGCAGCAAGACCGAAGGCCTCAAGCCCTATGAAGTGATCCCGATCGCCCTGGTGGCCGCTGCGGTCAGCACCGCCAGCGGCATCCGCGACCAGGAAACCACCCTGGCCACCGAGGCGGTGTTCCTCGACGGCGGCAACAACAAGGTGGTCGCCCAGGTGGTGCGCAAAGGCACCGGCAAGCCGCTGGAGAACGACGCCCAGGTGATGAAGGCCGACGACGTGAAAGCCGTGATCGACGGCTGGGCGGCGGACATGCACCAGTCCTACCTCAAGCTCAAGGCCAAATGACGGAACGGGCCTTCATGCGCGGCGGCTCGTTGCGCCGCGCTGTGGCCTGACGCTCGCTCTGGCTCCCGGAAGATCGCAGGAGCCAGCCTGCCGACGCTGCACGCGCGGCCTCACTGCCCGGTGAACCAGCGGAAGTAAGGGTTCCCGCCATCGCCCTGCATGACCTCTCGGATATCCCGGCCCCACGCCTCGCGGTCGCCGTCGTAGGCGTGCAGGCTCGCCCGGTAGAACTGCATCAGGCGCTGGCGGTGCGCTTGCAGGCGGGTGTCGAATCCGGCGTCGGCGTTCACCAGCGGCGGCTCGACGTGCAGATCCAGCAGCGCCGGCAGCACCCGGCTGATCTCCTTGGCGCGCACCCAGGGTGCGTATTCGATCCGGGGGCGGTCGTCGGTCACCGCCGGCGCATCGGCGGCAAAGCGTTCGAGCCCGGCGCGGTCGGTGACCCAGGTCGCCAGCAACGCCGGCGCCGAGCCGATGCCCACCTCCTGCAACGCGCTGCGCACGCTGTCCTGTTCGAGGCGCCGGGTGATGGTCGCCGCGTCCAGGGCGATCGGTTCGAGGGAACCCACCAAGAGCATTTCATGGAACTCGCTGGTCCATAGCGTGGCGTGGGGAAACACGTCGAGGAAGCTGCGCACCAGGGAACGGGAGTCGTCGATGTTCTGGGTCGGCAACGGCAGCCATTGGGCGACCAGGCCTTTGCGTTCGAGGCGACTGGCGGCCAGTCGGTAGAAGTCCCGGGAATACAGGTTGACCACCCCGGCGGCGGAGGGCGGCGGCGGTTCGAGGGTGATCAGGTCGTAGGTCTGCGGGCTGCGCAGCAGTTCCTGGCGGCCGTCGCGCAGGCGCACTTCGACGCCGGGATCGGCGGCGGCATTGAAGTTGCCCTTGAACAACGGCGCCGCCTTGAGCACCGACGGCAGCAGTTCCGCGACGACCCGGTGCTCAAGCCCCGGATAGCGCAGCAGCGCGCCGGCGGTGATGCCCGTGCCGAAGCCGATCACCAGCGCCGAGCGCGGTTCGCCGTTGTGGATCAGCAACGGCAGCAACGCCTGGATCCGCATATAGCGCAGCGACGGCATGGCATCGCCGGTGTTGGACACGCCTTGAATGTACAGGCGCCGGAACGCGTTCTGGCCTTGGCCCTGGGTGACCACGGCCACCGTGCCGCCCCGGCCTTCCTCATAGAACGCCAGCGTGCCGTTGCGCGCACCGGGCAGCAGCGCCGCGAGCCTGTCGGCGGGGATCAGCAGGGCCAGCGCGACGGACACCAGCCCCAGTGCGGCCACGGCCTGGCGCCGGCCTTTCTTGACGTGGTGCCCCTTGCGCACCGCCAGCCAGCCGACGGCGGCCGCCACCACGGCTAGCAGCCCCAGCGTGCGGATCAGCCCCAGCCACGGGATCAGCGCAAAACCGCAGAGCATCGCCCCGACGATCCCGCCCAGTGTGTTGAACGCCACCACCGCGCCGACGTCCCGGCCGACGTGGCCGGGGCCGACGCTCAGGCGCAGCGCCAATGGAAACGCCGCCCCCAGCAACAGGGTCGGCACGAGCACGATGCTCACCGCGGCCACCGCAAAGCGTGCGCTCATGCCGGCCAGTTCGCTGGCGCCCAGGGTCAGCAGCCAGACTTCGGCCTGGCCTTGCGCGATCACCAGCCAGCGGCCCAGCACGGCGAACTCCAGTAGCGCCAGCAGCCCGGCGCCGGTGATCAGCAGACCGAATGCGCCCCACGGATCGCGGATGCGCTCCACCCGGCGGGCGAGCAGGGCGCTGCCCAGGAACAGGCCGCTCAGGTAGGTGGCCAGGACCACGGCGAAGGCATAGGTGCGGGTGCTCATGAACGGCACGATCGACTGCGACCAGACCACCTCATACCCCAGCGCCACGCCGCCGGCGACGCCATACAGCCACAGGGCGGTGCGATCCGGGACGACCTTGCTTGCATGGGATTTGGCCGGCGCTTCGTCCGGCACCGGGCAGCGGCGTTGCCATCCCAGTGCGCCGGCGGCGGCCAGCAGGTTGAGCATCGCCGCCGCCCACGCGCTGCCGCGCACACCGAGGGCGGCGATCAGCACGAACGCGGCGAGCAGGGTGCCGACAATCGCGCCCAGGGTGTTGGCCGCATACAACTGGCCACCGGCCTTGCCCGGATCCGCCGCCAGCGCCCGCACCAGCACCGGCAGGGTGCCGCCCATCAGCACCGCCGGCAGGCCGACCAGGGCGAACGGCAACAGCCAGGCCGCCAGGCCAATGTGCTGCTGCAGCCAGGCGAAGGCCGGGGCGCTCAGGCTAAGCGCGAAGGTGGCGGCGACGCCGGTCACGGCCACCAGCACTTCGAGCCCGGCGTACAGCGGCACGGGGGCGGGCAAGCGGTCCGCCCAGCGTCCGAAGGCCCATCCGCCCAGCGCCAGGCCGGCGAAGAAGGCGCTGATGCCGAGGGTGATGGCGAAGACCTCGACGCCGACCACCAGGGACAGATGCTTGATCCACAGCACCTGGTACACCAGGGCGGCGGCGCCGGAGAGGCACAGCAGCAAGGCCGGGATCGACAGCGCGGGGGCGCGGGCGACGGCGAGGGTCGGGGTCTTGCTGGCGGTGCGTGTGGGCATGCGCGGGCCTTGATCGGGTTTGGAAGTCTCGGTGACTGCGCGGGCCTCATCGCGGGCAAGCCCGCTCCCACAGGGTTCTGCGGTGAACACAGAGTCTGCATTCACCCGAAACTTCTGTGGGACCCAGCCTGCTGGCGAAGGGCGCCGACGCGGTCTCCCATGAATGGGGGCCGCCCGCCGCAACGGGCGGGCGGCAGTCCGGCGTTGTTACTTGGCGGCCTTCATTTTCTCGGCGATTTTCTTGTCCACCTCCTCACGAATCTGGTCGATGCTGAAACTCGCCGGGCGTTGGCTCGGCGGGTACTCGACGAAGGTCTGCAGGAACGCGGCGGAACGGCGGATGGCGTCGAACAGCAGGTAGTCGTTCTTCGCCAGCCAGTCGTAGTACTGGTCCGACACGACGTCGGCGCGTTCGTACGGATCCATGCGCAGGTTGAAGATCTTCGGCACGCGCAGGCAGGTGAACGGTTCGCTCCAGACCTTGAACCCGCCGGGGGCGCGCTGTTCGCAGAACACGATCTTCCAGTTGTCGTAGCGCATGCTCACCAGTTCGCCGTCGTCGTTGAAGTAGTAGAACTCGGTGCGGGCGCTCTTGTCGGTCTTGCCGGTCAGGTAGTCGAGCTGGTTGAAACCGTCCAGGTGCACCTTGAAGTTCTTCCCGCCGACGTCGGCGCCTTTAAGCAAGCGTTCCTTGATGTCGGTGTCGCCGACGGCGGCCAGCAGGGTGGGGAACCAGTCCAGGCCGGAGACCATCTGCGTCGACACTTCGCCGGCCTTGACCTTGCCCGGCCAGCGGATCATCGCCGGCACCCGGTAGGCGCCTTCCCAGTTGGAGTTCTTCTCGTTGCGGAACGGGGTGGTCGCCGCGTCCGGCCACGACCATTGGTTGGGCCCGTTGTCGGTGGTGTAGACCACGATCGTGTTGTCGGCGATCTTCAGGTCGTCCAGGGTCTTGAGCAGCTTGCCCACGTCGCCGTCATGTTCGAGCATGCCGTCGGCGTACTCGTTGCCGGGCATGCCGCTTTGCCCCTGCATGGACTCGCGCACATGGGTGAAGGCGTGCATGCGGGTGGTGTTCATCCAGACGAAGAACGGCTTGTCCGCCTTGGCCTGCTTCTCGATGAACGCCTGGGCGGCGGCGGTGGTTTCGTCGTCGATGGTTTCCATGCGTTTCTTGTTCAGCGCGCCGGTGTCTTCGATCTTGCCGTCGGCGAAGCTGTGGATCACGCCACGGGGGGACGCGGCCTTGACGAAATCGGCGTCATCCTTCGGCCAGTAGGGGCGCTCAGGCTCCTCCTCGGCGTTGAGGTGATAGAGGTTGCCGAAGAACTCGTCGAAGCCGTGGTTGGTGGGCAGGTACTCGTCCTTGTCGCCCAGGTGGTTCTTGCCGAACTGGCCGGTGGCGTAGCCGTGGGCCTTGAGGGCCTGGGCGATGGTCACGTCCCTGGCCTGCAGGCCGACCGGCACGCCCGGCATGCCGACCTTGGACAGGCCGGTGCGCAGGGCCGACTGGCCGGTGATGAAGGTCGAGCGGCCGGCGGTGCAGCTGTTCTCCGCGTAGTAGTCGGTGAACAGCATGCCTTCCTTGGCGATGCGGTCGATGTTCGGCGTCTTGTAGCCGACCACGCCCATCGAGTAGGCACTGATGTTGGTCTGGCCGATGTCGTCGCCGAAGATCACCAGGATGTTGGGTTTGTCCGCCGCTGCGGCGGTTGCCGACAGCGCCATCACCGATGTCGCCACCAGGGCGAGCCTCGGTATCCACTTGCGTATGCGAGTCATGTGACTTGCTCCTTTTGCGCGGGGGTGGGTGGTGCGACAAGCGTTTGTTGCGGTCTTGCGTGGCTCACTGCGTTTGCTCGGGCACGGGCGGATCGAACGGGTAGATCCGGCGCCAGTCGGCGGCCATGTCCACCACGATCCAGCCACGGGAATTCGCTTCGTCGAGGGCCTTGTCCAGCCGGCCGATGTCGGACTTTCGGTCGTAGGCCCATTCGCGCTTGGCGTCGGTGTGGTGCACCAGGCCCATGAGGCGCTTGCCGGGGCTGGCGGCGGTCCACTGCAGCATCTGCAGGTCGCCGTCGGAGTTGCCGAACGCGAGGATGGGCCGGCGGCCGATGACGGCGTCGATGCTCACCGGCTTGCCCGGCCCGTCGTCGTTGTGCGCAAGCTTGGGCGTGCGCAGGATCGAGGCCCGGCCGTCCTTGTATTCGAACGCGGTCACGAACGTAGTGCCGATGACCTGCTCCGGCGGGACGCCGTACACCGTTTCGGCGAAGGCGCGCATGAAGGCGGTTTCGCCGCCGGACACAATGTAGGTCTTGAAGTCCTGGCTGCGCAGGTAGTCGAGCATCTCCAGCATCGGCTGGAAGATCATCTCGGTGTAGGGCTTGCCGGTCCTGGGGTGGCGGGCCTGGCTCAGCCAGGTTCTGGCGTTGTCGTCGAAGGCCTCGGCGGTCATGCCGGTGTGGGTGGCGGCGAAGATCTTCAGCAGGCCGTCCATGCCCGCTGCGGCCAGCGCCTGGTGGTCGTTCTCCAGCACGGCCTTGAACGGTTGGGTGGTCTTCCATTGCGGGTGCTGCGCGGCGGTGCGCTTGACCTCGTCGAAAGCGAACAGCAGCTCGAAATACGCTGGCTGCTCGCTCCACAGCGTGCCGTCGTTGTCGAACACGGCGATGCGTTCGGCGGGTTTGACGAAGTCCTTGCTGGACCGGTCCGTCACCGCTTGCACGAACTCGATGATGCTGCGCTTGGCCGGTCCTTCGTTCCACGAGGGCAAGGGTTCGCTGGCGGGTGCCGACAACGGGAGCAGCAGAGCGAAGATCAGGGCCAGGCCGAATCGCTGGCGGTGCAGCACCGGGGCATTCATGGGAAATCCTTCTCGTGAACGGGGTTGAGCGGGCGCAGGGCCGGCGCCGGTCCGGCCCCCTGTCGGTCAGCCTGACTATGCAGGGTAGCCAAGGATCGGCGCAGTCGGTCCAGCGCCGGATCTACGGCAGGTTCGCGGCCGTAGCAGCCGCGCAGCACCGCTTGCAGGCCGGGGCTGGCGCTGGCCAGTTTCAGTCCGCCACGGCAGCGGCGCAGCCACAGGTACAGCGCGCTCAACTGCGCCGGCCGGTGTTCGAGCTGCGGTCTGATCTGTTGCCAGGCGCAGTCGGCCGATTGCCGCCAGGCGAGTTGCCGTGCCTGCCGGCGAGCCTGCCAGCCACGGTAAGCGCGCAGCAGCGCAGGGCGGGCGAGCGCGCCCAGGCCGATCAACGCACCGAGCGCCGCCAGCCAGCCGAGCCAGCGTGTGGAGACAGACAAACGACCTTCGCCCAGCCGCCGCAGATCCTCGGCGATGGAGAACACGGGTCGATAGGCGCTGTTGGCGCCGGCCTCGAAAGTCACCGCCGGAACCTGCGCCGTGCGCATCTGCCGGGTGCCGCTGTCCCACCACTTCACCACTACGGCGGGCAGGGTGTGCGTGCCGGCCGTGTCGATGCGGTAGCTGACGGCATCGATCCGTTGCCCGCCCAGCCGATGGCCGCGGCCGTCGTCGAGGTCGCTGACCTGTGGGGGCTGCGGGTACCGGCTCAGCCCGGCGACTTCGCCCAGTTCAGGCGGCGGCAGGGTCATGGCCAGGGTGTCGTCGGCCTGCAGGGTCAACCGCCGGGTGAGGCTGTCGCCGATCTTGAGCGGGGTGTCCGGTTTGTCGACGGATTGGCTCAGGCGCAGGGCCGAGGCCACCAGCGGCGTTTCCCCCGGAAGGAAGCCCGGCGGGGTTGCCGCTTCGAAATGCAGCGGCTGGCTTTGGCCGCTCAGTTCGGCCGTGGCCTGGCCGGGTGTGGCGCGCACGGTCAAGGCCGGGATGTCGAAGCCGCCTGCGGCGGTCGGGGTGATCAGGTAGGTGAACCGCATGCCGGTGAACGCCTGGCCGTCGAGGGTCTGGTTCAGGTGGTCGGCCTGGCCGTCCGGCGGCAGCACTCGGGCGCCGTCGAGCTTGAGCTCGGGCAGGGTCGGGGCGCCGGTGAACCAGGTGTCGGTGAGCACGTCCAGTTGCAGCGCCACCTGCCCGCCGACCAAGGCACCGTCGGCGGGCAGGAGGCGGGCCTGGATTTTGAGTTGCGGGTCGGCGAGGGCATTGAGGCAGAACAGCGCGAGCGCGAGCAGGGTGCAGAACCTGGCGGTGGATGGGCGGGCCTCATCGCGGGCCAGCCCGCTCCCACAGGTGGGCGCATTGCGAAGGTCGGACGCCGGTGGTGTCTTCACGGGCGCCATCGCCAGCAGGCTGGCTCCCTCAGGGTTCATGGCAAGGTTCATGGCCGGGCCTGCGCTTGATCCTGCAGGCTGAACTTCTGCCTGAGGAACTTTGCCGGGGACGTGGTGAGGTTCTGCAGCCACAGCGCATCGGACGTCGCCTGTTGCGTGGCGACCGGTTTGCTCTGGCCCTTGCCCGGGGTCTTGTCGAACTTCACCTCGTCGGGTGGAGTCTGCGGCGTGTTCTGGTCGGCGCTTTCTGTGTCCTTCTGCAAGGCGATGGCCAGGGCCAGGTTGGCGCTGGCTTCGGGGAACTGCGGTTGTCGTTTCAGGGCCAGGGTGTAGGCGGCGATCGCCTGGTCGAACTTGAAGCGGCGCACATGGATGTTGCCCAGGTAGAAATACGCTTCAGGTGTGTCCAGCCGCGCGAAGGTCGCCAGGGCCAGATCGTAGTCGGCGGCATGGTAGGCGGCGATGCCTTTCCAGTACGGATCGGTGAACAGCGCGGCGGCCTGCGGATAGTGCTGGTGCTCGAAGGCCCAGCGTCCCTGCTGGTCGCGGGTGAAGAAGGCATCGGTCAAGCCGTTGGCCTGCGCCGGAGCCGAGGGCCAGCCGACCGCGGCCGTCAGCAGCACGGCGGGCATCCAGTTCACGCTCCAGCCCTTGCGAACATTGACCAGCGCAAGCAGCAGCAACGGCCAGCACAGCCAGTAGCCGGCGTCCTTCCAGCGTAGGTCGCGCTGTTCGGCGCTGGCGCTGCGAAAATGCTGGCGGGCGTGCAGTTCGATCCAGTCCAGGTCGTCATCGTCCGGCCTCAGGCTGCCCAGCGGCCCGTCGACCGCCGAGGCCAACTGTTCGAGCGCCGCCTGCTCGAACCGGCCCAGCGCCGGGCGCCCGGCGGCATCGGCACGGGGCTGGCCGTCGGTGTTGCGGATGATTCCGCCGTCCTCGTTGCCGACCGCCAGCACCAGCACTTGCAGGTCGCTGCCCTGCAGCGCTTTGCCGAGGCTGTCGAACTGCGCGCGGTCGGCGCCGTCGGTGATGAGCAAGAGGCTGCCGGGAGATTTCTCGGCGTCGAGCAGGCGTTTGGCCTGGCCGATCACCGCGAGGACGTCTTTGCCCGGTTTGTCGATCAGGCCGGTGCCCAGGGCCTGGATAAACGTGTCGAGCAAGGCCGGATCGTCCGTGGGCGGCAACACCAGATGGGCGCTGCCGGCATAGGCGATCAGGGCGGTACGGGCCCCGGTGCGGCGCTGGATCAGGTCGTGCAGCTTGTGCTTGGTCGCCTCCAGGCGGGTGGGCGGTACGTCGCTGGCGTCCATCGACGGGGACAGGTCCACCGCCACGATCAGCGGCGCGCGGTTCTCCAGAAAGTCGGGCCGGTCCTGTTCCCACGTCGGGCCGGCCGCCGCCACACCGCCGAGCACCGACAGGGCGCACAGCAGGTGCACCGGCCGCCAGCGTTGGCGGTCGCTCGGGGTCACCAGCAGATGCGTCAGCAGGTGTTCGGCGATGTCGCCGCGCAGGCGCCGCTGCAGATCCCGGCCGCGTCGCCAGAGCCACGGCGACAGCGCCCCGGCCGCCGCCAGCGCCAGCCACCAGGGCCGCAGGAAATGGAAGTCGCCCAGGCTCAATTCCATCTCAAGCCTCCTGCCGCTGGTGCAGCAGCGCCAACCGTGGCCGCAGCGCCGCACCGAGGTGATACACCGCCAGCAGCGCGAGCGCCGCGCCCAGCGGCCACTGGAACAGCGCCCGTTTCGGCCGGTGGCTGAGGGTCTTCACCTGATGCGGGGTGAGGCGGTCCAGGGTGTCGTAGACCTCATCCAGGGCTGCGCGGTCCTCGGCGCGGAAGAACCGGCCGCCGGTGGTCTTGGCGATCTGTTCCAGGCTGCGCAGATTGACCTTGGCTTCCCCGGACGCGTCCGGATCGCCGATGCCGATGGTATGGATCACTACACCTTTGTCCGCCGCCATCTCGGCGGCATGGTCTGGGGTGATGGCGCTGCTGGTGTCGTTGCCGTCGGTGAGCAGGATCAGCACTTTCTCCTGTTCGTGGGCCTGCTCCAGCAGTTTCAGGCTCAGGCCGATGGCGTCGCCGATGGCGGTGTTGGGGCCGGCCATGCCGATGCCGGTGTCGTCCAGCAGCAGCGACAGGCTGGCGTGGTCGAGGGTCAGCGGGGCCTGGGGGTAGGCGCCGCTGCCGAACACGATCAGGCCCAGGCGGTCGTCCTTGCGCTTGTCGATGAAGCCGCGCACCACGTCTTTGACCGCCGCCAGGCGATTGGTCTTGCGGCCTTCGGGATCGGTGAAGTCTTCGGTTTCCATCGACTGCGAGAGGTCGATGGCCAGCATCAGGTCGCGCACCGGCTGACGGCGTTCGAGGGGGGATTCCACGTAGACCGGGCGGGTGGCGGCGAGCAGGAGCAACCCCCACACCACGACATTGAGGGCCAGTTGTGCGCGGTTGCGGCGGCTGCCGGCGGTGTCGGGCCTCTGGCCCACGGCGCGGCTCAGGGCGCCGAAGAAGGGCACACGCACCGCGCTGCGGGCTTCGCGGTAGGGCGGCAGCCAGCGGTAGGCCAGCCACGGCAGCGGCAGCGCCAGCAATAGCCAAGGGTAGTCAAGCTGCCACATGATGACGCTCCACCCAGGTCTGGCAGAGGTCGAACAGCGTTTGCCGCTGCGCCTCGGGGAGGGCTTGCAGCACCGTGTCCGGGGCGTAGGCGAGCTGGCCGAGGCGGTGGCTGAAGTCAGGGGGGAGCGGACTGGCGCAATGCTGCTCCAGAAAACGCTGCCATTCGCGGTCGCCCAGCGCCGCAGGCCCCTGTGGGAGCGGGCTTGCCCGCGAAGGCGTCCGCTCAGACAACACCGATGTCGAATGTACCGGCCTCTTCGCGGGTACGCCTGCTCCCGCAAGGTGGGTTTTGCGGGCGGGAACGGGCATGGAGAGGGCGACGCGCTTGAGCAGCTCCGGCAGTTCGCGCAAGGCGCGCAGGTCGTCGCTGCGGCTGCGCAGTTGCGCCAGGCGCAGCAGCGCTTCGCGACGGTAGCGGTTGCGCTGCCACTGCCGGTAACGGCGAAAGCCGATCAGGGCCGTGGCCGCCAGCAGCAGCGCCAACAACGCCCACCAGCCCCAGGTCTGCGGCGCATAGCTGACCGGCGCGGGCAGGCCCAGCTCCTTGAGCTGGGCGATGTCCGGCACGTTCGGATTCATGGCCGCGGGCCGGCGGATTTGCCGAGTTCGCTGCGCAACTGCACAGACGCCTCTTCGGCGGTGCTGAACATCATCAGCGGCACCTGGCTGCGCCGCAGCAGGTCGGCGACATCCTTGAGCCGGCCGCTGAAGAAATCCTCCAGCGGCTGGTGAACGTGGCGTTGCCCGACGGCCAGCTCCACCTGCAAGCGGCCTTGGGTCACCCGCAACCGGCCCCGGTCCGGCAGCTTCAGGGCCATCGGGTCGTAGACCTGCAAGGCGATCACGTCGTTGTGCGTCGCCAATCTCCGCAGCTGTTGCAGGGTGCGGTCGCCGGCCCCGGCGAAGTCGCTGACGATGCAGATCAAATGGTCGTGGCCGGCCAGCGCCAGGCAGCGCAGCAAAGCCTTGTCCAACTGATCCTCGTCCTCGGCGTCCGGATTGCCGGCATTGAGGGCGTTGTTCTGCTCGACCATGCGGCTGCACAGCGCTTGCACCCGCTGGCGGCTGTGCAACGGTGCGACGGTTTCGATTGAGCGGTCGTTGAACACCAGCCCGCCGACCCGGTCGCCGGCGTGAAACACCATCCACGCCGCCAGCGCGCCGAGTTCGGCGGCGAGGGCGGACTTGAAGCTGCGGCGGGAGCCGAAGAACATCGACATGCGCTGATCGACCACGATCAGCGCCGGCCGGTCGCGCTCCTCGGTGAAGGTGCGCACCACCGGTCTGCCGGTGCGCAAGGAGGCGCGCCAGTCCAGGTGGCGCAGGTCGTCGCCGGGTTGGTAGCGGCGCAACTCATCGAAGTTCAGGCCGCGCCCGCGCAGGCGCGAGGCATGGCTGCCGGACAGGATGCTGCTGCGCGGCTGGCGGGCCGGAAAGCTCAGGCCACGGGCCTGAAATTCCAGCGCCATCAGTTGCGCCAGCGACACGTAGACCCGTCCGTCGCTGCTGTCCATAGGTCACCTCAGGCGGGAATCGCCACGCGGTCGAGGATCCGGTCGAGCACCTGATCGGCGCTGACGCCGTCGGCCACCGCGTCGTAGCTCAACTGCAGACGGTGGCGCAGCACCGGGTGCAGCACGGCGCGCACATTGTCCGGCGACACGAAGTCCTGGCCCTGCAGCCAGGCGTCGGCCCGGGCGCAACGGTCCAGGCCGATGCCGCCCCGGGGGCTGGCGCCGATGGCGATCCAGCGGCCCAGGTCTTCGTCGTAGTCGGCGGGATGGCGGGTGGCGTTGATCAGGTCGATCAGGTAACGGTCGATCGCCGGGGAGACGTGCACCGCGCTGACTTCCCGGCGGGCGGCGAAGATCACCTCCTGGGCCAGGTTGAAACCGTTGGCCGGGGAGGCGTTCGCGACCTGGGCGGACTCCTCGGCGCGCAGCAGGCGCAGCACCTGGCTTTCGTCCTCGGCGCTGGGGTAGTCCAGCAGCACCTTCATCAGGAACCGGTCCATCTGCGCTTCCGGCAGCGGGTAGGTGCCTTCCTGTTCGATGGGGTTCTGGGTGGCCACCACGATGAACAGATCCGGCAGCGCATGGCTGTTGCCGGCCACGGTGATCTGCCGTTCCTCCATGGCTTCGAGCAGGGCGGCCTGCACCTTGGCCGGGGCGCGGTTGATCTCGTCGGCGAGGATCAGGTTGCCGAACAGCGGCCCCGGCTGGAAGCGGATCTCGTTACGGCCCTCGACCTGGTGCAGCACTTCGGCGCCGGTGATGTCCGAGGGCAACAGATCCGGGGTGAACTGAATGCGGCTCATCTTCGCGTCCAGGTGCCGGGACAGCGCCTTGACCGTGCGGGTCTTGGCCAGCCCCGGCAGGCTTTCCAGCAGCAGATGACCGTTGGCGAGCAGGCCGAGCAGGATCTGGCGGATCACCCGGTCCTGGCCGAGCACCGCTTCGGCCATGTTCGCTTGCAGCGCGTTGAGGTCAGTCAGTGCAGTCATGAGGCGTTTCCTTAACTCAGGACATCGTACAAAAACCGGCACCGCCCGGCGGAACTAGAAAAACGCCAGCGTCAGGTTGACCGCGACGCCGTTGCCCTCCGGACGGTTCTTGGTGTCAAACTCCGGCACCCAGCGGGCGTTGACGCTGGCCTGGGCGTCGGCGAACTTGCCGCTCCAGCCGACCACGGGGCCGGCGCCCACGGAGCGCCCGCGAAAGCCGTTGAGCGTGTCGGCGGTGTCGCCCTTGTCGTCGCTGATCTGCTGCACGTAACCGGCTGCCAGCCCGGCGTTCCAGCCGTTGCCCAAGCCGCGTGTCCACATCGCATCGAGGGTGAAGAGGGTGCCGTTGCGGTAGTCGGTGGCGTCGTTGCGGGTGTAGAACTCCAGCCCGCTTGAGACGGTGAACTCGCCGCCCTTGCCGTCCAGGTGGGTGAAGGCCACGGTGGGCATGAAGGTGTAGGTGTTCTGCCCGGCGTTGGCGAGCCGGTCTTTGTCGTAGGCCCCGGTGGGCACGTAGACCGGCAGGGAAAAGGCGATGTGGTTGAGTTCGTCGAAGTGATAGCCGGCGGCGATCGGCGTCACCAGCGCATCGGCGAACTGGGTGGCGGCATCGCCCGTGCCGAGGGTGCGTCCGCGCGGGCCGGTGACGCTGGCGGTGACGTCGGTGTACTGCACCGGCACGCCGATGGCCGAGGCATAGTTCCAGCGGCCCTGGCCGGTGTCCCAGACGTGGGTGAGGTTGGCCAGGGTGTAGGAGACTTTCATGTCGATCCCGGCGCTGACCGCACCGGAGATCGGCGCGCCGCGGCTGCCCTTGATGTCGCCGTCGTACCAGATGCTGGTCAGCGACATGACCCAGCCGGGCGCGGGCGGCACCACCCCGGCGTTGGAGAACACCTGCTGGCCGGTGATGGGGCGGCCGACGCCGCCCTCGACCGACCAGGCCATCGCCGGGCAGAACATGCACAGCGCCAGCAGCGGGCGCACGACGCAGGGTTTGGCCATGGACGGCTCCGCTCAGGGGTGTGGAAGGGTCGTGGAGGGAGCGGTGCGTTCAGCGGTGGCGACGTGCGGAGCGGCCTGGGAACCGGCGGTGAAGTCACGGGCGCCGACGCCGCAACTGACGAACGTGAGCATCAGGCCGTAGCCGGCGAGCCTGAGGGCCAGCCCAGGCCGGCCGCACGCAGCGGCCGCTGGCGAAGGCGTCGACAGCAAGGCGAAGATTTCCACTGTCTTCGACATAGTTCCCGATTCCCTGGTGGCGTACTGGAAGGCACGGAATTCCTGGGTGCAGCGATGTGAACCTTTTCCATTCACGCCGGTGGATAGTGTCTGTTGACGCTAGCAGCAAATGAGGGGTTATCCAGTCGCAGGGATTAATTCTTTGGGAGGGGAGACGTCGGGCAAGGGCAGGGGACGGCGCCCCCGCCCTGAAGGGTTCAGTGCTTTTTCGCCTGTTCGCGGATGCGCTCTTCCTGCTCGCGCAGTTCGGGGGTGAACTCGGCGCCGAAGTCCTCGGCGCTGAACACCTGGCGGATCTCGATTTCGGCGTCGGTGCCCGGCATCGGGTTGGGGCAGCGCTTGACCCATTCGATGGCTTCGTCCCGGGATTTCACCTCCCAGATCCAGTAGCCGGCGATCAGCTCTTTGGTTTCGGCGAAGGGGCCGTCGATCACGCTGCGCTTGTCGCCGGAGAAACGCACCCGGGCGCCCTTGCTGCTGGGGTGCAGGCCGTCGGCCGAGACCAGGATCCCGGCCTTGGCCAGTTCCTCGTTGTAGTTGCCCATGGCGGTGAGCAGCTCTTCGCTGGGCATGACGCCGGCTTCGGAGTCCTGGCTGGCTTTGACGATGATCATGAATCGCATGGTGTGAATCTCCGCTGGGGGTGGGATATTTGCCACTTAGTCGAACGCCGGAGGCTGGAATCGACAGCGTCGCTAAATAAAAGATGCCCGCCTGCGTTTTGACAAATGCCGGCCCACCCAAGGAACCCTCCGCCATGCCCGTTCTGGAACTCACCACCCTGATTCCCGGCCGTACGCCGTCGCAGGTGCTGGACTTCTGCCTGGAAGGCGTCAATTTCCCGAAGATCTTTCCCGAAGGCATCGCGCCGTTGGGCGACATCGACCTGAACGACCTGCGGATCGAGGCCGGGCGGCAGTTTCGCTTTCGCCACTGGATGTTCAACCTCATCCCGTCGGACTGGACGGTGACCATCCGCGAGGCCGGGGACAGCCATTTCGTCGATGAAATGCTCAAGGGGCCGTTGCGCGCCTTCCGCCACGAACACCGGGTGGCGCCGGGCGAGGGCGGTACGCTGTACACCGACCGGGTGACCTACTCGGCCATCGGCGGCGCCTTCAGCGAACGCCTGCTGGTGAACGGCTACATGCGGCGGATCTTCGAGGCGCGGCACCGCAACATGCTGCGGTTGCTCGCATAGCCCTGTAGGCGCGAGCCTGCTCGCGATGGAGCCGGATCAGTCACTGCGACGGTGGCGGTCGGACATCGCGAGCAGGCTCGCTCCTACAGATGAATGGGGGCAGTTGTATCCAGTTTTGTGTGCCGAAACATGACAATTTCAGTCCGGGCATAGGTCGCCGGCGCATTTCGTGGTTAACTTCGGCCTCTTGCATGCTGTCCAACAAAACATTCAATACGTTCAGAAGGATTCCGTTCATGGCTCAAGTCACCCTCAAAGGCAACCCGGTTCAAGTCGACGGCCAGTTGCCGCAAGCCGGTTCCCAGGCGCCCGCCTTTTCTCTGGTAGGCGAAGGGCTGGCCGACGTTTCCCTGTCGAGCTTCGCCGGCAAGCGCAAAGTGCTGAACATCTTCCCGAGCGTCGACACCCCGACCTGCGCCACCTCGGTACGCAAGTTCAACGCCCAGGCCAACGACATCGCCAACACCGTGGTGCTGTGCATCTCGGCTGACCTGCCATTTGCCCAGGCTCGCTTCTGCGGCGCTGAAGGTCTGACCAATGTGAAGAACCTGTCGACCCTGCGCGGTGCCGAGTTCATCCAGAACTACGGCGTTGCCATCGCCGAAGGCCCGCTCAAAGGCCTGACCGCCCGCGCCGTCGTGGTGCTGGACGAGAACGACAAGGTGCTGCACAGTGAACTGGTCGGCGAAATCGCCGATGAGCCAAACTACGAAGCGGCCCTGGCTGTCCTGAAGTAACCCACGCTTCGAACACCGCTTTTACAATTGTTAACGGCCTGGCCCTGTCCAGGCCGTTTTCATTTGTGTATCAGTCTCTTGGCTCACACCTTGAAACGTAAGTTGAAGGTAAATTGCCGGTAAAGCCGCTTTGCTTAATCCCCACCAGTGCTTATCGTTCAGCCTCCCGTAACAGAAGCCCACGCGCCCTATGGTCAATCACTCCATGCAATCGTCCCCCCGTCATTCCCGTCGCTGGCTGCTCAGCCTGCTTGTGTTGGTGGCCGTCGCCGGCCTGTGCTGGAAATTCTGGCCCGCCGGCACCGCCCACAAGGAGGGCGGCGAGAAGGCCCAGGCCGGCCACACCGGCCGTTCGGGGATGATGCGTCCGGGGTTCGGCGGCGGCTCGGGGCCGGTGCCGGTGCGTGTCGCGCCGGTGGTCAAGGGGGATTTCCCGCTGTACTACAAGGCGCTCGGCACGGTGACCGCGCTCAACACCATCAACGTGCGCAGCCGGGTCGGCGGCGAGGTGGTGAAGATCTGGTTCGAAGAGGGGCAGATGGTCAAGGCCGGCGACTTGCTGGCTGAAATCGACCCGCGCCCGTACCAGAACGCCTTGCTCCAGGCCGAGGGCACCCTGCTGCAGAACCAGGCGCAGCTGAAGAACGCCCAGGTCGATGTCGAGCGCTACCGCGGCCTGTACAAGGAAGACAGCATCGCCAAGCAGACCCTGGACACCGCCGAGGCGCTGGTCGGCCAGTACCTGGGCACGGTCAAGACCAATCAGGCGGCGGTCAACGACGCCAAGCTCAATCTCGAATTCACCAAGATCCGCGCGCCGATCGCCGGTCGCGTCGGCCTGCGTCAGCTCGACGTCGGCAACCTGGTGGCGGCCAACGACACCACGGCCCTGGCGGTGATCACCCAGACCCAACCGATCAGCGTCGCCTTCACCTTGCCGGAAAACAGCCTCGACACCGTGCTCGCCCGCTACCGCAGCGGCGCCAAGCTGCCGGCCGAGGCCTGGGACCGCGGCGACACCCGCCTGCAGGCCACCGGCGTGCTGCAGAGCCTGGACAACCAGATCGACGTGGCCACCGGCACCCTCAAGTTCAAGGCGCGCTACGACAACCGTGACCAGTCGCTGTTCCCCAACCAGTTCGTCAACGTCCACCTGCTGGCCGACACCCTCAAGGGCGTGCTGCTGGCCCCGTCGGCGGCGATCCAGTTCGGCACCAACGGCACCTTCGTCTATGCCATGGACGGGGACAAGAAGGTCACTCTGCGTCAGTTGAAGATCGGCGCCAGCGACGGCGACAACACCGTGGTCACCGAAGGCCTGGCGCCCGGCGACCGCGTCGTGCTGGAAGGCACCGACCGCCTGAAGGAAGGCAGTGAGGTGGAAGTGGTCAACGACAGCCAGGACGTGCCGGCCACCCCGACCGGGCACCTGCAGGGCAAGTCCGCGTCCGGCGCCCCTGAAGCGCCCGCCGGCGACAAGGCCAAGAAGGGCGCATGAACATCTCACGGCTGTTCATCCTTCGCCCGGTCGCCACCACCCTCAGCATGCTGGCCATCGTTCTGGCCGGCCTGATCGCTTACCGCTTGCTGCCGGTGTCGGCCCTGCCTCAGGTCGACTATCCGACCATCCGGGTCATGACCCTGTACCCCGGCGCCAGCCCCGACGTGATGACCAGCGCCGTGACCGCACCGCTGGAGCGCCAGTTCGGGCAGATGCCCGGCCTGACGCAGATGGCTTCCACCAGTTCCGGCGGCGCCTCGGTGCTGACCCTGCGCTTCAGCCTCGACATCAACATGGACGTCGCCGAACAGCAGGTGCAGGCCGCGATCAACGCCGCCACCAACCTGTTGCCGAGCGACCTGCCGGCGCCGCCGGTGTACAACAAGGTCAACCCGGCGGACACCCCGGTGCTGACCCTGGCCATCACCTCCAAGACCATGCTGCTGCCCAAGCTCAACGACCTGGTCGACACGCGCATGGCGCAGAAGATCGCCCAGATCAGCGGCGTCGGCATGGTCAGCATCGCCGGCGGCCAGCGCCAGGCGGTGCGGATCAAGGTCAACCCCGAGGCACTCGCGGCCAACAGCCTGAACCTGTCGGACGTGCGCACCCTGATCGGCGCGTCCAACGTCAACCAGCCCAAGGGCAACTTCGACGGCCCGACCCGGGTGTCGATGCTCGACGCCAACGACCAGCTCAAGTCCCCCGAGGACTACGCCAACCTGATCCTGGCCTACAAGAACGGCGCGCCGCTGCGGCTCAAGGACGTCGCGCAGATCGTCGACGGCGCCGAAAACGAACGGCTGGCCGCCTGGGCCAACCAGAACCAGGCTGTGCTGCTCAACATCCAGCGCCAGCCCGGCGCCAACGTGATCGAGGTGGTCGACCGGATCAAGGCGCTGCTGCCGAGCATCACCGACAACCTGCCGGCGGGCCTTGAGGTCACGGTGCTCACCGACCGCACCCAGACCATCCGCGCCTCGGTCACCGACGTGCAGCACGAACTGCTGATCGCCATCGCCCTGGTGGTGATGGTGACGTTCCTGTTCCTGCGCCGGGCCAGCGCCACGGTGATCCCGTCGGTGGCGGTGCCGCTGTCGCTGATCGGCACCTTCGGCGTGATGTACCTGGCCGGGTTCTCGGTGAACAACCTGACCCTGATGGCCCTGACCATCGCCACCGGTTTCGTGGTGGACGACGCGATCGTGATGCTGGAGAACATCGCCCGGTTCATCGAGGAAGGCGACAGCCCGATGCAGGCCGCGCTCAAGGGCGCCAAGCAGATCGGCTTCACCTTGATCTCCCTGACCCTGTCGCTGATCGCCGTGCTGATTCCGCTGCTGTTCATGGCCGATGTGGTCGGCCGGCTGTTCCGCGAGTTCGCCATCACCCTGGCCGTGGCCATCCTGATTTCCCTCGTGGTGTCGCTGACCCTGACGCCGATGATGTGCGCCCGCCTGCTCAAGCGCGAGCCGGAGGCACACGAGCAGGGCCGCTTCTACCGGGCCAGCGGCGAATTCATCGACTGGATGATCGCCGTCTACGGCCGGATGCTGCAGTGGGTGCTCCGGCACCAGCCGCTGACGCTGCTGGTGGCTGTCGGCACCCTGGCGCTGACCGTGTTCCTGTACATGGCGGTGCCCAAGGGGTTCTTCCCGGTGCAGGACACCGGGGTGATCCAGGGCATTTCCGAGGCGCCGCAGTCGATTTCCTTCGCCGCCATGGGCGAGCGCCAGCAGGCGCTGGCCAAGGTGATCCTCGACGATCCGGCGGTGGAAAGCCTGTCGTCCTACATCGGCGTGGACGGCGACAACGCCACGCTCAACAGCGGCCGCCTGCTGATCAACCTCAAGCCGCACCGCGAACGTGACCTGAGCGCCGCCGACGTGATCGCCCGGCTGCAGCCCCAGGTGGACAAACTGGTGGGCATCCGCCTGTTCATGCAGCCGGTGCAGGACCTGACCATCGAAGACCGGGTCAGTCGCACCCAGTACCAGTTCAGCATGTCCTCGCCGGACGCCGACCTGCTGAGCCTGTGGAGCAAGCGCCTGGTCGACGCCCTGGCCCAACGTCCCGAACTGACCGACGTCGCCAGCGATCTGCAGGACAAGGGCCTGCAGGTGTACCTGGTGATCGACCGCGACGCGGCCTCGCGCCTGGGCGTGTCGGTGTCGAACATCACCGACGCGCTGTACGACGCGTTCGGCCAGCGGCAGATCTCCACCATCTACACCCAGGCCAGCCAGTACCGCGTGGTACTCCAGGCCCAGGCCGGGGAGAAGATCGGCCCGCAGGCGCTGGACCAGATCCACGTCAAGACCACCGACGGGGCCCAGGTGCGCCTGTCGAGCCTGGCCCGCGTCGAAGAGCGCCAGGCGCAACTGGCGATCACCCATATCGGCCAGTTCCCGGCGGTGATGATGTCCTTCAACCTGGCGCCGGGCGTGGCGCTGGGGCAGGCGGTCGACATCATCGAGCAGGTGCAGAAGGACATCGGCATGCCGCTGGGCGTGCAGACCCGCTTCCAGGGCGCGGCCGAGGCGTTCCAGGCCTCGTTGTCGAGCACCTTGCTGCTGATCCTGGCGGCCGTGGTGACCATGTACATCGTGCTGGGCGTGCTGTACGAGAGCTACATCCACCCGGTCACGATCCTCTCGACCCTGCCGTCGGCGGCGGTCGGCGCCTTGCTGGCGCTGCTGCTCAGCGGCAACGACCTGGGCATGATCGCGATCATCGGCATCATCCTGCTGATCGGCATCGTCAAGAAGAACGCGATCATGATGATCGACTTCGCCCTGGACGCCGAACGCCACCAGGGCATGGCGCCCGAGCAGGCGATCTACCAGGCGGCGCTGCTGCGCTTCCGGCCGATCCTGATGACCACCCTGGCCGCGCTGTTCGGTGCGGTGCCGCTGATGCTGGCCACCGGCTCCGGCGCCGAGCTGCGCCAACCGCTGGGCCTGGTGATGGTCGGCGGCCTGCTGGCCAGCCAAGTGCTGACGTTGTTCACCACACCGGTGATCTACCTGTACTTCGACCGGTTGGGGCGTCGCTTCGGCAAGTCCGCAACCGAAGAAGAGGTGGCGGTGTGAGCCTGTCCAACCGCAAACCCAGTGGGAGCGGGCTTGCCCGCGAAGGGGCCGTGAGGTTCGGCACCGGCGCCGGGAGCGCAGGCCGATGAACCTGTCCGGCCCATTCATCAAGCGCCCCGTGGCGACCATGCTGCTGAGCCTGGCGATCATGCTGCTGGGCGGCGTGAGCTTCGGCCTGCTGCCGGTGTCGCCGCTGCCGCAGATGGACTTCCCGGTGATCGTGGTGCAGGCCAGCCTGCCCGGCGCCAGCCCCGAGGTCATGGCCTCGACGGTGGCCACGCCGCTGGAGCGCTCGTTCGGCGCCATCGCCGGCGTCAACACCATGAGCAGCCGCTCCAGCCAAGGGTCGACCCGGGTCATCCTGCAGTTCGACCTCGACCGCGACATCAACGGCGCGGCGCGGGAAGTGCAGGCGGCGATCAACGCCTCGCGCAACCTGCTGCCCAGCGGCATGCGCAGCATGCCGACCTACAAGAAGGTCAACCCGTCCCAGGCGCCGATCATGGTGCTGTCGCTGACCTCCGACGTGCTGGAGAAGGGGCAGCTCTACGACCTGGCCTCGACCATCCTGTCCCAGAGCCTGTCCCAGGTGCAGGGCGTGGGCGAGGTGCAGATCGGCGGCAGTTCCCTGCCGGCGGTGCGCGTCGAGCTGGAGCCCCAGGCCCTGAACCAGTACGGCGTGTCCCTGGACGACGTGCGCAAGACCATCGACGGGGCCAACGTGCGCCGGCCCAAGGGCTCGGTCGAAGACGGCCAGCGCCTGTGGCAGATCCAGGCCAACGATCAGTTGGAGAAGGCCAAGGACTACGAGTCGCTGATCATCCACTACGCCGACGGCGCGGCCCTGCGCCTCAAGGACGTGGCCAAGGTCAGCGACGGCGTCGAGGACCGCTACAACAGCGGGTTCTTCAACGATGACGCGGCGGTGCTGCTGGTGATCAACCGCCAGGCCGGGGCCAACATCATCGAGACGGTCAACGAGATCAAGGCCCAACTGCCGGCGTTGCAGGCGGTGCTGCCGGCCAGCGTCAAACTCAACCTGGCGATGGACCGCTCGCCGGTGATCAAGGCGACCCTGCACGAGGCCGAGATGACCCTGCTGATCGCCGTGGCGCTGGTGATCCTGGTGGTGTTCCTGTTCCTGGGCAATTTCCGCGCCTCGCTGATCCCGACCCTGGCAGTCCCGGTGTCGCTGGTGGGCACCTTCGCGGTGATGTACCTGTACGGCTTCTCGCTGAACAACCTGTCGCTGATGGCGCTGATCCTCGCCACCGGGCTGGTGGTGGACGATGCCATCGTGGTGCTGGAGAACATTTCCCGGCACATCGACGAAGGCATCAAGCCGATGCGGGCGGCGTACCTGGGGGCCAAGGAAGTCGGCTTCACCCTGCTGTCGATGAACGTGTCGCTGGTCGCGGTGTTCCTGTCGATCCTGTTCATGGGCGGGATCATCGAAAGCCTGTTCCGTGAGTTCTCCATCACGTTGGCGGCGGCCATCGTCGTTTCCCTGGTGGTGTCCCTGACCCTCACGCCGATGCTCTGCGCCCGCTGGCTCAAGCCCCATGTGCCGGGGCAGGAGAACCGCCTGCAGCGCTGGAGCCGGCGCACCAACGACTGGATGGTCGGCAAGTACGCCACCAGCCTCGACTGGGTGCTGCGCCACCGGCGCCTGACGCTGTTGAGCCTGATCGTCACCGTCGGCGTCAACGTCGCGCTGTACGTGGTGGTGCCCAAGACCTTCATGCCGCAGCAGGACACCGGCCAACTGATCGGTTTCGTGCGCGGCGACGACGGCCTGTCGTTCAGCGTGATGCAGCCCAAGATGGAGATCTTCCGTCGGGCGGTGCTCAAGGACGAGGCGGTGGAGAGCGTCGCCGGCTTCATCGGCGGCAGCAACGGCACCAACAACGCGTTCATGCTCGTGCGCCTGAAGCCGATCAAGGAGCGCAACCTGTCGGCGCAGAAGGTCATCGAGCGCCTGCGCAAGGAAATGCCCAAGGTCGCCGGTGCGCAACTGATGCTGATGGCCGACCAGGACCTGCAGTTCGGCGGCGGCCGCGAACAGACCACCTCGCAGTATTCCTACATCCTGCAGAGCGGCGATCTGGGTGCGCTGCGCGAGTGGTATCCGAAAGTGGTCACGGCGCTGCGGGCCTTGCCGGAACTGACCGCCATCGACGCCCGCGAGGGCCGCGGGGCGCAGCAGGTGACGCTGATCGTCGACCGCGACCAGGCCAAGCGCCTGGGCATCGACATGGACATGGTCACCGCCGTGCTCAACAACGCCTACAGCCAGCGGCAGATCTCCACCATCTACGACAGCCTCAACCAGTACCGGGTGGTGATGGAAGTCAATCCGAAGTACGCCCAGGATCCGGTGACGCTCAACCAGGTGCAGGTCATCACCGCCGACGGCGCACGGGTGCCGCTGTCGACCATCGCCCACTACGAAAGCAGCCTGGAAGACGACCGGGTCAGTCATGAAGGCCAGTTCGCCTCCGAAAGCATTTCCTTCGACATGGCCGAAGGCGTGACGGTGGAGCAGGGCACCGCCGCCATCGAGCGGGCCATCGCCAAGGTCGGCCTGCCGGAAGACGTGATCGTGAAGGTGGCCGGCACTGCCGACGCCTTTGCCGCCACCCAGAAGAGCCAGCCGTTCATGATCCTCGGTGCGCTGCTGGCGGTGTACCTGGTGCTGGGCGTGCTGTACGAAAGCTACATCCACCCGCTGACCATCCTGTCCACGCTGCCGTCGGCCGGGGTCGGCGCGTTGCTGTCGATCTACGCGCTGGGCGGCGAGTTCAGCCTGATTTCGCTGCTCGGGCTGTTCCTGCTGATCGGCGTGGTGAAGAAGAACGCGATCCTGATGATCGACCTGGCGCTGCAACTGGAGCGCCATGACGGCCTGTCGCCGCTGGAATCGATCCGCAGCGCCTGCCTGCAACGCCTGCGGCCGATCCTGATGACCACGCTGGCGGCGATCCTCGGCGCCTTGCCGCTGCTGCTCAGCCGGGCCGAAGGCGCCGAAATGCGCCAGCCGCTGGGCCTGACGATCATCGGCGGGCTGGTCTTCAGCCAGGTGCTGACCCTTTACACCACCCCGGTGGTCTACCTCTATCTCGACAAGCTGCGCCACCGCTTCAATAAATGGCGTGGCGTGCGCACCGATGCCGCTCTGGAAACTCCGCTATGACTGACCGTTCGCTTATCCAACTGGCCACCGTCCGCGGCTCGCGTCTGCTGAGCCTGTCGCTGTGCGTGGCGATGCTCAGCGCCTGCGCCGTCGGCCCGGACTACCAGCGCCCGCAGACCGCCGAGATCGCCCAGTACAAGGAAGCCGAGGGCTGGCGCCAGGCCAGCCCCAGCGACTCGCTGGCCCGCGGCGCCTGGTGGGAGCTGTACGGCGACCGCCAGCTCAACGAACTGATCGAGAAGCTCAACAGCGCCAACCAGACCGTCGCCCAGTCCGAAGCCCAGTACCGCCAGGCCCAGGCCCTGGTGCGTGACGCGCGCGGCGCGTTCTACCCGAGCATCGACCTCAGCGCCGGCAAGACCCGCTCCAGCCAAGGCACCGGGAGCAGCAGTTCAAGCCTGAGCAGTTCCTCCAGCGGCATCCGCGATACCTACAACACCCAATTGGGCGTGAGCTGGGAGGCCGACATCTGGGGCAAGCTGCGCCGTGGGCTGGAGGCCGACGAGGCCAGCGCCCAAGCCAGCTTTGCGGACCTTGCGGCGATGCGCCTGAGCCAGCAGTCGGAACTGGTGCAGAACTACCTGCAACTGCGGGTGATCGATCAGCAGAAGCGTTTGCTGGAGTCGACCGTGGCGGCCTACGAGCGCTCGCTCAAGATGACCATGAACCAGTACAACGCCGGCGTCTCCGGGCGTGACGCGGTGGCCCAGGCCCAGACGCAGCTGAAGACCACCCAGGCCGATCTGGTGGATCTGATCTGGCAGCGGGCGCAGTTCGAGAACGCCATCGCGGTGCTGACCGGCCAGCCGCCGGCGCAGTTTAAGCTGGCCGAGACCCAGGACATCCCGAAACTGCCGCAGATTCCGTTGAGCCTGCCGTCGCAACTGCTGGAGCGGCGCCCGGACATCGCCTCGGCCGAACGCTCGGTGATGGCCGCCAACGCCAACATCGGCGTGGCGAAGGCCGCCTATTACCCGGACCTGACCCTGAGCCTGAGCGGCGGCTACAGCAGCAGTACGTCCAGGGACCTGATCAGCCTGCCGAACCGCTTCTGGTCGGTGGGCCCCAAGCTCAACCTGCCGCTCTTCGACGGCGGCCGCCGCTCGGCGGAGGTCGACCGCACTGAGGCCGTATACGACCAGACTGTGGCCAAGTACCGGCAGACGGTGCTGGACGCCTTCCGCGAGGTGGAGAACTACCTGGTGCAGCTCAAGGTGTACGAGAACGAGGCGGGCGTGCGCCAGGAAGCCCTCGACGCGGCGCGGGACTCCCTGCGCCTGACCGAGAACCAGTACAAGGCCGGCCTCATCGCCTACATCGACGTGGTGGTGGTCCAGGCCACCGCGCTGAGCAACGAGCGCAGCGTGCTGAACGTGCTGCAGAGCCGCCTGATCGCCAGCGTGCAACTGATCGCGGCGCTCGGGGGCGGTTGGGACGGTCAATTGGAGATGAGCGACAGCCGCTGAGGGCGCTTGTGGATCGCCAAGGCGTTCACAGACTTTCGGGGGCTGCTGCGGGAGCAAACTGCCTCGCCGCGGTCAGCCCCCAAACGTCGTTCCAGAGCCGTTCACACTCATCAAACAAGCGTTTCATCGGCTTGATGGCCAATTGATTACTTAGTCAGTGCGTTCTTCCGCGCAATCAGTACAATCGGCGCATTTGCCCCGCCCCTAATGGACTGACCGCGGCGGGGTGGCCACGAGAATCGTCATGCTCATCGGTAGCTATTCCTTCACCCTGGTTTTCATTTCGCTGTGTGTCGCGATCCTGGCGTCCTACACCGCCCTCGACCTCACCGGGCGCATCGCCACCGCCAAGGGGCGGGCCGTGCATCTGTGGACCGCAGGCGGTGCGTTCGCCATGGGCATCGGCGTCTGGTCGATGCATTTCATCGGCATGCTCGCCTTCAAGCTGCCGATCAGCCTGGGCTACGACATTGCGATCACGGCGCTGTCGCTGCTGATCGCGGTGCTGTCCAGCGGCTTTGCCCTGTGGCTGGTCAGCCAGCCGAAGCTCCCGGCCTGGCAGTTGGGCGTCGGCGCCTTGGTCATGGGCGCCGGCATCAGCGCCATGCACTACACCGGCATGGCGGCCATGCGCATGACGCCGGGGATCGACTACGACCCGACGCTGTTCGGCGCCTCCCTGATGATCGCCGTCGGCGCCTCGGCGGCGGCGCTGTGGATCGCCTTCCGCCTGCGCCAGCATTCGCCCTACGTGCGGCTGTTCCGCGCCGGGGCGGCGATCATCATGGGCATCGCGATCGTCGGCATGCACTACACCGGCATGGCGGCGGCGCGGTTTCCCGAAGGCAGCTTCTGCGGCGCCGCGCTCGACGGCCTGAACGGCAACGGCCTGGACAACCTGGTGCTGATCACCACCCTGGCGGTGCTGGCCATCGCCTTGCTGACCTCGATCCTCGACGCCCGCCTTGAGGCGCGCACCGCCGACCTGGCCCATTCCCTGACCGTGGCCAACCGCGAACTCACCCAACTGGCCCTGCACGACACCCTGACCGGCCTGCCTAACCGCATGCTGCTGGACGACCGGATCAATCAGGCCATGAAAAAAGTGCAGGAGCAGGGCGCCTGCTTCGCCCTGATGTTCATTGACCTGGACGGCTTCAAGCCGGTCAACGACGCCTTCGGCCACCACATGGGCGACCAGTTGCTGCGCGAAGTGGCCGCGCGCCTGCGCCAGGACCTGCGCAGCATGGACACCCTGGCGCGCATCGGCGGCGACGAATTCGTCCTGCTGGTGCGCCTGAACGAGCCCGACGATGCCTTGGGCCTGGCGGCCCGTCAGGTGGGGCTGATCGCGCAGTCGTTCCGGGTGGCCGACCACGAGCTGCAGATTTCCGCCAGCGTCGGCATCGCCCTGTACCCAGGCAACGGCCAGAGCGCCCAGGAACTGCTGATGAACGCCGACGCGGCGATGTATCACGCCAAGGGCGGCGGCAAGAACGGCTACAGCTTCTTTGACGCCTCGATGAACAGCAACGCCCGCAAGCAATTGCAGCTGTTGCAGGATCTGCGCGCGGCCCTGGAGCACCACCAGTTCAGCCTGCATTACCAGCCCAAGTTCGACGCCGCCGACGGCCGCCCGGTCGGCGCCGAGGCGCTGTTGCGTTGGCAGCACCCCACCGACGGCATGCTGATGCCGGACAAGTTCATCGACCTGGCCGAGAAGACCGGTCTGATCATTCCCATCGGCGAGTGGGTGCTCAACGAAGCCTGCCGGCAGATGCGCGAATGGTATGTGCTGGGCTACACCGACTGGCGGATCGCGGTGAATCTCTCGGCGCTGCAGTTCTGCCACTCGGGCCTGGTGCAGAGCGTGGCCAAGGCTCTGGCCACCCATCATCTGCCGGCCAACAGCCTGACCCTGGAAATCACCGAGACCACGGCCATGAACGATGCCGACGCCAGCATGACGGTGCTGCAGGAGCTGTCGGACATGGGCGTCGACCTGTCCATCGACGACTTCGGCACCGGCTATTCGAGCCTGATGTACCTCAAGCGCCTGCCGGCCAACGAGCTGAAGATCGATCGCGGTTTCGTGCGTGACCTGGAGCACGACAGCGATGACGCCGCCATCGTCTCGGCGATCGTCGCGCTGGGGCAGGCGCTGGGGCTGCGGATCGTCGCCGAAGGGGTCGAGACCGGTGTGCAGCAGGACTTCCTCACCCAACTGGGTTGCGATTCGCTGCAGGGCTACCTGCTGGGGCACCCGATGCCGGCGGAGCACTTCCTGCAAGGCGTGCACCAGCGCAGCGAGCGTCAAGCGACGGGCTGACCCGGCGCGAGCAAGCGCCGTCGCCACGGCGATCGCCCGTGGGGCAATGTGCAGCCATGCAAAACCCGCCGATGACGGTTATTCTTGCCTCGACTGTCACGTGTGCATCGGGGGATAGCCAGCATGGATAAAGTCATTGTGATCACCGGCGGGGGGCGCGGGATCGGAGCCGCCACGGCGCTGTTGGCCGCCGCGCAGGGCTACCGGATCTGCATCAACTACCAGGCCGACGAGCAGGCTGCCCACCAGGTGCTCGACCAGGTGCGGGCCATGGGGGCGCAGGCCATCGCGGTGCGGGCCGATGTCAGCATCGAGGACGAAGTGGTCGCCCTGTTCCACCGGGTCGACACGGAGCTGGGCCGGGTCACGGCGCTGGTGAACAATGCCGGCACGGTCGGCCACAAGTCGCGGGTCGACGAAATGTCCGAGTTCCGCATCCTCAAGATCATGAAAACCAACGTGCTGGCGCCGATCCTCTGCGCCAAGCACGCGATCCTGCGCATGTCGCCCAAGCACGGCGGGCAGGGCGGCAGCATCGTCAACGTCTCGTCGGTGGCCGCCCGCCTGGGCTCGCCCAACGAATACGTCGACTACGCGGCCTCCAAGGGCGCGCTGGACACCTTCACCATCGGTCTGTCCAAGGAAGTGGCGGGCGAGGGCATCCGGGTCAACGCGGTGCGGCCGGGCTACATCTACACCGATTTTCATGCCCTGAGCGGCGATCCGGACCGGGTCAGCAAGTTGGAGTCGGCGATTCCGATGGCGCGGGGCGGGCGGCCGGACGAGGTGGCGGAGGCGATTGTCTGGCTGCTGTCGGACAAGGCGTCCTACGCCACCGGTACCTTTGTCGATTTGGGCGGCGGGCGCTAGGTTCACCGACGCTTGACCGGCGGCCTTGCTGGCGAAGAGGCCGGCAACGGCACCCCGTGCGGCCGGTCGTGCAGATTCTCGATCAGCCGTGAAAGGTGTAGCGGTCCTTCCCGGTGTGCTTGGATTCGTACAGCGCTTCGTCGGCCTTGATCAGCGCCTGGTTCAGGGTGTCGCCGTCCTCCACCCGGGTGACGCCGATGCTGATGGTCACCGGGTGCCGGGTCGGCCGTTCGCGCACGGTGCGGCACAGTTCGCCGGCCAGCGCCTCGACGTCTGCGTGGCGCACCCCGGCCAGGTAGATCGCGAACTCCTCGCCGCCCAGGCGCGCATATTCATACGGCGCCATGACCGACTTGATGTCCGCCGCGATTCCCTTGAGCACTTCGTCGCCGATGTCGTGGCCGTACACGTCGTTCACTTTCTTGAAGTTGTCGATGTCGATCATCGCCAGGAAGTGGTCCTGTTCGCGGGGGACGGCCATCAGGCGTTTTTCGGCGCGGGCCATGAACGAACGGCGGTTGGGGATTTCCGTGAGGGTGTCGTTGTAGGCCTGGTCCAGCAGCAGCCGGGACATGATGTAGTTGTACAGCTTGGCCTCGCGCAGCTTGAGGAAGGTGTATATGGTCAGTCCGCAGAGGAACACGCTGTAGCACGCCGTCAGCACGCCCCGCAGCTCGAACAGCCCGATGTCGGTGAACAGGAAGGGATTGAGCACCAGCCAGATCGTCGCCTGCGCGGCATAGAACGACCAGCGGCTGATCGGCAGCACCGACGTGCTGTAGAGGATGCTGGAGGCGCCGAGCACCAGCCACGCCGGCTGGAAGCTGGACGGCAGACCGTCGATCAGCAGGCGCACGCCGAGGGTCATGGTCAGCACGAACAGCAGGTTGAGCACGTCGAAGTGCCGGGCCCGGCGGGTGAACAGCAGGATCACCGTCAGCACCGCAAACACCGCCAGGAACGCCATCGAGCGCCAGGTGAGGCCCTGGCCGCCGAGAAAGCTCACGATCAGGTCGAAGATGACCCACACGCTGATGCTGGCGACGAAGATCAGCAGGCAGAACGAGCGCAGGCGCTCGAACTCATGCTGGATGAACTCGGCCCACAGCTCGGCGGGCGCGGTTCGCTTCAGGACTTCATCTTCAATGGTTTTGTACATCGCGCTCCTGATGTTCGCGCTGGTTGTCGAGGATCACCCGGCCCCACGGCCGATACCGCAGGGAAAACACTGCGTCCGGGTGACAGCCGGCGGCGCTGGCGTCCGGCGCGGCGGGGTCGGCGCGGAACGGCTGGCCTTCGGCGCTGGTCTGGCGGAACGCCTCGCGCACGATGCCCACGGAGCAGGGCAGGGCCTGGGCGTAACCGTTGCGCACCAGCGGCGGCAAGCGTGCGGTGCCGGCGCCGTCCTGCCACCACACCTGAATGCCCGCCGCGCTCATCTCGCCCAACCATTGGCCGTTGACCGCCGGCGCCAGCTTGCCGGCGCTGAACGCGCTGACATGCAGCGGCGCATCCAGCTGGCCGGCGAAGTCCTTGAGCTGGCGTTGCAGGGTCGCCCGCCGGTCCGCCGCCAGGAAGTGCAGGTCGTCCAGCTCCAGCGGCAGATACCAGCCGGCGACCGGCAGTTGCCAGTCCTGGCGCAACGTCCGTTGCTGGGCCAGCGAGCGTCCCAGCTGCGCTTGCCAGTAGGTGCCGAGGCCGGCGCTGTCCAGCTCGTCGATGCGCCGGTAGTAGGCCGGATCCATCGCCAGCCCGAGCACCAGTTCCAGGCCCTGGCGCTGCGCCAGCCGGAGGCTTCGGGCCAGCCAGCCGTCGGCGCCGCCGAAGTCCGAATCGCCATAACTCGTCCACTGCACGATCAGCGTGCGGGTGCCCTGGCGGGCGGTGTCCTGCCAGATCTTTTGCCATTGCGCCTGGGTCAGCCGCGCATCGACATTCAGCGGCTGATAGAACACCCGGGCGTCGGCCTGAGCCACTGTCGCGCCCAGCACCAGGCAGAAAAACACTAACCATCGCGCCATCAGAAATTCCACTCCACACCCAGCAGCACACCGTTGCCGCCTTCATACAGATTGCCGCCCAGCGATTGCTGGTATTCGGTGCGCACCGTCAGTTTCGAGCGGTAGGCGTTGTAGCGGTCATCGTCGTACCACCATTGCCAGCGCAAGCCGACGCCGGTGCGCAGGTCCTGGCGCCAGTCGTTGCCGGGATCCTGGCTGGCGAACTCAAGGAAGCCGTACGGCATGAGGGTCTGGGCGCCGTTGAACGGCAGTTTCCAGGCATGGCCCTGCTGGAAGCGCGACAGCCACTGGTGGTCGCCGGCCTTGGTCCACCACGCGGCGTCCAAGTAGAGGAAACGTTCGTCCCAGTCGCTCTCGTCGACGCGCCAGTCGTTGCGGTACCGGCCTTGATCGAGGAACGACGCCGTGGCGCGCAGCAGGTAGTCGGTGCTGGTGTGGCCGTCCTGACGGTGGTCGCCGATCTGGTCCAGCAGCTTTTCCGGCACCAGCATCTGGCCCAGGTTCAGGCTGTGGCTGTCATCGTCGTCGAACTGGCTCTGTTTGTAGATCTCGCCGTAGAAGTTGATGTTCTGCGTGCCCCACGGCTTGTAGCGCAGGCCGACGCCGGCGGCGAGGGATTCGGCGTAGCGCGAGCGGCCCTGGCCGCCGAGCAGCACCCGGCCATACACCGACAGCGTGCTGCCGGCGCGGCTCGGCTCTTCGCCCAACGCATGGTCCCACATCGCCAGTTGCACGTTCTGCGAGTCGGCGCGGCGGTTCGTGCCTTTGCTGTCGTCGGGGCGCACGAAGTCGTTGGTCGACACCCCGGCCGGCGACCAGGTGCTGGCCAGCGTTCGGCTGTCGCGGCGCGACAGGGTTTCGTGGGCGCGGCGCTGGCGGTAGCGGCGGGCTTCCATGCTGCCGTCCTCGTCGTCGGCGGCCACCGGGTTCTGCTCCAGGTCGATCACCCGGCGCAGTTCCCGGCGGGCCGACGCACTGTCCTCGGCCTCGTCGTAGCGCCAGGCGAGGGTCTCGCCGAGGCGATAGTCCTCGGGAAAATCGCGGGTGGCCTGTTGCAGGTACGGGATGGCGGCGGCGCGCTCTTCGCGGGTTTGGGCACCGGCCAGACGCATGCCGTAGTCGGCGCGGTAGCGCGGATTGGTCGGGTCGCGGCGCACGGCTTCGGCCAGCCAGGCGGTGCTTTGCGGCAGGTCGCCGGCCTTCTGCGCCGTGACCGAGGCGGCGTAGAAGTGCCCGGCGTCCGGTTGCTGCCGCAAGGCCTGGCGCTGGCGCTCCAGGGCCTGGGTACGGTCGCTCCGAGCGTCGGCGATCGCCGCGCCGAGGGCCCATTCGTTGGCGCCGCGTGTGGTGCTTTGTTGCCAATAGTGTTCGGCGGTCTGGCTGTCGCCCACGTTGAGCGCGCTGCGGCTGGCGGTGAGGCGGGCGTTGTCGCTCAGTTCAGAGGCCGGCAGGCTGCGCCACAGGGCCAGGGCCCCGGCGGAATCTCCGGCTGCCTCCAGCGCATAGGCCAACGGCAGGCGGCTGCCGCGGTCGCCGAGCTTCTCGGCCTGCCGGTAATACACCACGGCTTCCCCCGGTCGGTCCGGCATCGCGCAACGGCCGAGGGCCCGGAAGTCGCCGGCGGCCAGCGGCTGGCTGCCGATGGCTTGCCGCACGACGTCGCACTGGCCGCTTTCCGCCAGTTGCGCCAGCAGTTGGCCCCGGGTGGCAGCGTCGACGCGGCCCAGCAGCGATGCCATGCGCCGTCGCTGGGCCGGCGTCGTGCTGGGCGACGAAGCGTAGAGCCCGGCCAGCCGCTGCAACGCCGTGGCGGACAAGCGGCCGCCATGTCGGTCATACGCGTCTTCCAGCAGCGTCTGCGCGCGCTCGCGCTGCCCGGCGTTCAAGGCGATGTAGCTGGCCTGATCCAGCGACGCGAGGTTGCCGGTCTGCCGGTAATGGCGTTCCCACAGCCCGGCGGCTTCCTGGCTGCGACCCTGTTTCTGCAACAGCTCGGCCCGGCGCTTGATCACCTCGGCGGTCTGCGGCTGCGCGGCGAGCCAGGCCATGACCTTGTCGCTTTGGCCCTCGGCCTGCCAGACATCGAGCAGTTGCGCCTGCCGGCGGCTGTCCCAGGGCTGGGGCAGGCGGGTGGACTGCAACAGGTCGGTGGCTTGCAGGCGCTGGGCGAGCACCAGCCAGGCCTGCGGATCGTCCGTGGGGTTGCAGCGGCGCAATTGGGCGCTGGCGGCCTCCGGGTCATGGCGGGACAGCCACTCGACGGTCTCCAGGCACGGGCGCTGCAAGTCGTTGCTCAGGCGCTGGACACTGGCGCTGTCGCCGGTCTGCCGGGCCAGTTCCCACAGGCGCTGGCGCTGGGCCGGGTCGGCCAGGTCGCTGGCCGGCAACGACTGCATCCAGCGTTCGGCCTGCTGCTCGTGGCCCATGGCGATGGCGCGGTCGACCATCGCCAGACGGATCTTGCGCGCCGCTTCGGGGCTGGGCGCCTGCTGCAACAGGTCTTGCAGCGGCTTTTCGTCCAGCCGCTGCACGTAGGCGTTGGCCAGGCGTTGCCAGCCCTCGGCGTCGAGCTGCTTGCGCGCGGCCAGCGGCGCCAGTTGTTCAATGGTGCCGTTCCAGTCGCGCAGTTGCTCGGACCAGTTGGCCCGGGCCAGGCGCAGGATGTTGTCGTCGCCCTTGGGCGCCAGTTGCGCCAGCCAGTCGTGGGCCCGCGCCGCGCCGCCGAACTTGGCCAGGCTCAGGCTGTAGGCCTGCCACAGGCGGACGCGGTCGTTCAGGCTGCTGTTGGCCATCCAGTTTTCCACCTGGGTGCTGGTCGGCGGATCCTGCTCGATCCAGGTCAGGCGCAGGTCGAGCAGACCGTCGCTGTCGTTGCCCAGCACCTGCAAGGCGTCCTTGTAGCGGCGCTGCTTGGCCAGGGCTTCCACCAGCAGGGCGCGGGCCTCGTCGTTTTTCGGCACTTTTTCCAGCAGGTGGCGCATCAGCCGTTCGACTTCCTTCCAGTTGCCTTTCTTGGCTTCCCGGTAGCTGCGGTCCATGTAGGGGTAACTGCGGAACTGCTCGAAATCGCTCAGCGGCGCCGCCAGCGACGGCTGTGCGCTCAGGCCGAGCAACAGGCTGCCCATCAGCAGGGTGCGGCGGTTGACCACAGGCTTCATGCGACCTCCCGGACGATGCGGTAGGCGGCTTGCTGTTCGCTGGCCTGGTCGGCCAGAGCCTGCTCAAGGATCTCCTGGGTGATCATGCCCCGAGAGATAAGGTGTTCGCCGAGGGACATCTGTTCGGCGTCGAAGTCGATCAGGGCCTGATTGAACAGGGTCGGCGGCACCATGCCGCGCACCTGCAGCAGGTTGCCCAGCAGCACCTGGTGATGGCTGACCCGCTCAAGCAGGGCTTCGTCGTCCTGATGACGTTCCAGCACTTGCAGCATATGACGCACTTCTTCGGTCTGGCGGGGGCTGGCGTACCAGTAACGGATCCCCAGGGTGACGCGGCCCTGGGGCGCCAGGCGGCAGCGCACCGGGCGTTTGAGTTGGCGGCCGATCGCGCCGAGCGAGACCTGGCTGACCGGGCCTTCGGAGGCCAGCACCAGGGTGTCGCCGTCCTCGGCCACCGGCAGCACGCCGTAGTGGGAGGCTACGCGGCGCGGCACGGCGTCGATCAGGCGTTTGTCCAGCTTGAACGGATTGAGCGGCGCCCATTCCAGGTCCAGCTGTTCGGCCAGGGTCTGCACCAATTGCGTGCTGTCGATGTGTTCGCGCAGCAGCAGTTCGCGGCCGAGCCGGCGGCGCACGGGGCTGGTGATCGCGGCTTCGAGCTGTTCTTCGCTGAGCAGGCCTTTCTCCACCAGCCGGTGGCCGAGCGGGGTGCGCTGGGCCTTGGTCAGGGCAGGGAATTCGTGGGTGGTCTTGTCCCACGCCACGCGCCGCGAATCGCCCATTTCCATGACCTGGCGCAGGGCGCGCAGGTTGGCGAAGAAGTTGACGAAGTTGCTCCACATCATGCGCGGCGCCGACAGCAGGCCTTCGACGATGCCGTAGTAGCGGGTGACGAACCAGCCGCGCTGGAACAGGCGGTTGAGCAGCATCAGGCCGTTGAGCCACAGCAGCGCCGAGAGCAGCGCGCTGTCGGCCAGGATCGACGGATAGCGCCAGGCCTCCGGGGCGATCACGGTGATCAGCCACATCGCCAGCAGCACCAGGAACAGCAGGTTGACCATGAAGCTCAGCAGGTAGGCGATCAGCCCGCGCCGGTCGCGCCACAGGAAATAGTTGAGCAGGCCCTTGCGGCTCCAGCCCAGGTTCTTGGTGCCCTGGAACACGATGCCGACGATCCAGCGCGACTTCTGCCGGATGGCGTGCTGCAAGTCACGGGGGAAATGCTCGCGTACGCAGATCACCTGGGCGAACTCGCGGTTCATGCCGAACACCCAAGGCTGTTCCAGCGCCAGTTTCGGATCGGTCACCGAGTAGCGGGCGAAGATGCACTTCATGCCTTTCTGCTTGAGGCGGAAACCGATGTCGTAGTCCTCGGTCAGGCTCTGCACGTCGAAGGCGATGCCGTCGCCGTCCTCTAGCAGCGCGCTGATCGCCTTGCGGCTGAAGCAGGTGCCGACCCCGGCGCTCGGCACCTGACCGGTCAGGGCCTCGCGCACGATGACGTCCTTGCCGTGGTTCTCGGCGAACTCGTCCACGTAATGGCCGGCGGTGAAGCCTTTCCATTCCGGCGCGTAGGGGTAGACCGGGATCTGGATCAGATCCTTGTTCGGCAGCAGGTAGTTGTAGAGGCGCAGCTCCATCGGCGAGATCACGTCTTCGGCGTCGTGGAGGATGAAGCCGGCGAACTGGATCTTCGCTTCGCTCTCGAACCGGAAGATCGCGTCGATGATGTTGTTCAGGCAGTCGGCCTTGCTGGTCGGCCCAGGTCGCGCGCACACCACTTTGTGCACGTTGGGGTAGTGCAGGCAGACCGCGTCGACGTCGGCCTGGGTCTCGGCGTCGTTGGGGTAGGTGCCGACGAAGATCTGGTAGTTCTCGTAATCGAGGGTCGAGGCGGCCAGGCGCGCCATCTCCCCGACCACGCCGACCTCGTTCCAGGCCGGCACCATGATCGCCAGCGGCTTTTCCGGAATGGCGTACAGGCGCTCCTCGTCGGCGCGCTTGAATTTCTCGTAGATGCGCCAGCGCCGTATGAGCTTGCGGCCCCAGTACACCAGGTCGATGAACAGATCGTCGAGGCCGAGGATGAACATCAGCAGGGCGAGAAGGATCGCCACATACTTAAGACCGAACAGCACATACGCAAAGAAATCGATCCAACCCAGGCTCATACCCCGTTACCCGCCGCCGAGCGTGCGCTCAGCCAGGCGTGGAGGCGGGTGGCGATCAGTTCGCTGGCGTGGCCGTCGCCGTAGGGGAAGTGCACGCGGCTCATGCGGGTGTAGGTCGCTTCGTCGTCGAGCAACTGGCTGGCCTCCTGGACGATGCGCGCCTTGTCGGTGCCCACCAGCACCATGGTGCCGCTTTCCAGCACGGACGGCCGCTCGGTCACGTCGCGCAGCACCAGCAACGGTTTGCCGATGGCGGGCGCTTCCTCCTGCACGCCGCCGGAGTCGGTGAGGATGAAATGCGCGCGGCCCATGAGCCAGACGAAGTGGGGGTAGTCCTGCGGGGCGATCAGGTAGAGGTTGGGCTTGCCCGCCAGCATGCCGTACACCACTTGCTGCACCTGGGGGTTGAGATGCACCGGGTAGACGAACTGCACGTCCGGGTAGCGTTCGGCCAGTTCCGCCAGCGCCTCGCAGATGTTGTTGAACCCGCCGCCGAGGTTTTCCCGGCGGTGGCTGGTGATCAGCACCATCCGGCGGCTGTCGTCGAGCGCCGCCAGGGGCGAGTCGGCGGCCGGGTGCCAGCCGGTCTCGCGCTGGTGCTCGCGCATCCACAGCAAGGCGTCGATCACAGTGTTGCCGGTGATTTCCAGGTTGTCCTGGGGCACGCCTTCGCGCAGCAGGTTGGCGGCGGACTTGGAGGTCGGCGGGAAGTGCAGGTCGGCGATCACGCCGGTCAGGCGCCGGTTGGCTTCTTCCGGCCACGGCGCGCGCAGGTTGCCGGTGCGCAGCCCGGCCTCGACATGGCCGATGGGCAGTTGTCGGTTGAATGCGGCGAGGGCGGCGATGAAGCTGGTGGTGGTGTCGCCGTGCACCAGGACGATGTCCGGTTTGACCCGGTCGTAGGCCTGGTCGAGTTGTGTGAGCAGATGTTGCGAGAGGCCGTTCAGGGTCTGGCCCTGGGTCATCACTTGCAGGTCTTCATCGACGGTGAGTTCGAAGGCGTCGAGCACCTGGTTGAGCATTTCCCGGTGCTGGCCGGTGGAGCAGATGTTCAGTCGGATGTCGGGCCACTGACGCAGAACCCGGGCCAATGGGGCCATTTTGATGGCCTCCGGTCGGGTGCCGAAAACCATCATGACGTTAAAGGACATGGACCCCTCCTGGGACGTGAGCGCGCTGACGGCCGTGGGCCGGCGCGCTGAATCTCGTTTTGAGAAATGAAAGAAAAGCAGCCGGATCGGAGCTTGTCCAATCCGGCCCGGAGCGCGATTGATGTCTATCAGTTGGAACGAAAGTACCAGTGATGATGGCTCTTAGGTGGCACTTTCAGGAAAAGTTCCGTCGGCGTGCATCGGGGATGGTGCGCAGGGTGCGCAAGGTGACGTGGAGCCAGGTCAGGTCATGGCGGCACTGGTGCCGACGGTGCCGGGCGGGCGGCTTGACCCGGCCGATGTGCAGCGCGAAGTCTTGCCTGAGGGTGTCCTCGGTGCCGATGCCCTTGAGTTTCTTCATCAGCTTGCCGTCCCGGTAAAACAGCACCGTCGGCGTCCCGGTGACGTTCGGGTGCCGGGGCGCTTCGCGGGTGTTGAGCATGTAGATGTCCGCGCGCAGTCGATAGGGCTCGGCGACATGCCGGAAGATCGGCCCGGCCATTTCGCAGGCGGGGCAGTGTTCGTTGGTGAAATAGAGGATCACCGGACGCCAGGTCTTCAGGGCTTTGCGGTAGGTGGGGGGCAGCGTTTCAAGAGGTAGGATCGCCTTCATCAGAGACTCCTCCAGACGACCGTTAAAGGTTTCCTGACGTTAAGGCAGGGAAGGAGGCGGGTCTACTGTCAGAAATTACAGGTGGGCTCGGAAAACGCGCACTTTTCCCACACAAATGCAGGAGCGCCCCGACATTCGATGCCGAAACGCACACCGGCTGACCGTGATACTGTTTTTTGCATCAGATTTGAGCGTGTGAAAGGGATTCCCGATGGACAGCATCATTTTTCCGCAAGCGGTTTCAGAGACAAAAGGGTTGAGGTCAGATGTGTCCTGGAGTGCTATTTTTGGCGCTTCAAAGAGCACCCTAGGGAGTCCCTTCATGACACACATCGTGCTTTCACAAGTCGTAGCGAGCATCTCCGAGCTGAAAAAGAACCCGATGGGCACTGTCGCCGCAGGCGGCGGTGAACCCGTTGCGATCCTCAACCGCAATGAGCCGGCGTTCTACTGCGTGCCAGCCAAAGCGTACGAAGCAATGATTGAGCGCCTTGAGGATCTGGAACTGATTGAACTGTGCAAGGAGCGGGAAAACGATCCGACCATAAAGGTCTCGATCGATGACCTATGAGCTGGAGTTCTCGGAGAAGGCTTGGAAAGAGTGGAACAGACTGGGAGGCAATCTGAAGGAGCAGTTTGCACGCAAGCTTCGAGAACGGCTCAGTAATCCGCCTGTTCCGGCGGATCGGCTGAGAGGCCTTGGACTGGCCTACAAGATCAAGCTTAGAAGCGCCGGCTATCGTTTGGTTTATCGCGTCATCGATGAAGTGCTGGTCGTTACCGTCATCGCGGTGGGGAAACGTGACGGAGCAGATGTGTACAACGCAGCAGCGCAGCGCTGACTTCCCAGTCTTTTTCAGCGCCTGACGAATTTCTTCCTGATCCCCCTGTTATTGCCTCGCACAATCCCGCTCCATCTGCACTCATTGAGTACCTGTTACCCGTCCCCTGTGGCCATTGGTAGCGCTCCACGCCATCGGGGTGAATTGCGCCACTTTCCCTCGTTCGACGTATCTCATTGATTCCCTGAAATTTTCAATCCGGTACAGATTCCCCCCGAATCCTGTGGCACACTTTCTGCTGTCTATTCCGTTGTTACATACCTAGTTCCGGTATAGCGGAATAAACTTCCTCAGGAGTCCTTGCCATGCATCGCCGTCCTTCGTTGTTCAAAGCGTGTGTTTTCGTTCTCGCGGCTTCGTCCGCCGTTGCGGGCATGGCCCAGGCGGCCGACAGCAAGCTCGACAGTGTCCTGGCCCGGGGCAAGCTGATCGTGGGCACCGGCAGCACCAACGCGCCATGGCACTTCCAAGGGGCGGACGGCAAGTTGCAGGGTTTCGATATCGACATCGCCCGAATGGTGGCCAAAGGGCTGTTCAACGACCCGAGCAAGGTCGAGTTCGTGGTGCAGTCGTCCGATGCGCGGATTCCCAACCTGTTGACCGACAAGGTCGACATGAGCTGCCAGTTCATCACCGTCACCGCCAGCCGCGCGCAGCAGGTGGCGTTCACCCTGCCGTACTACCGCGAAGGCGTGGGCCTGCTGCTGCCGGCCAACAGCAAGTACAAGGAGATCGAGGACCTGCAGGCCGCCGGCGACGGCGTGACCGTGGCCGTGCTGCAGAACGTGTACGCCGAGGAACTGGTGCACCAGGCGCTGCCCAAGGCCAAGGTCGATCAGTACGACAGCGTCGACCTGATGTACCAAGCGGTGAACTCCGGCCGCGCCGATGCCGCCGCCACCGACCAGTCTTCGGTCAAGTACCTGATGGTGCAGAACCCCGGCCGCTACCGCAGCCCGACCTATGCCTGGAGCCCGCAGACCTACGCCTGCGCGGTCAAGCGCGGCGACCAGGACTGGCTGAACTTCGTCAACACCACCCTGCATGAAGCCATGACCGGCGTGGAGTTCCCGACGTACGCGGCCTCGTTCAAGCAGTGGTTCGGCGTCGACCTGCCGACCCCGGCCATCGGTTTCCCCGTCGAATTCAAATGATCCCGTGAGAGCGGGGCGATGCGCGTCGCCCCGCTCAAGGTACTGCCAACCATGAACTATCAGTTGAACTTTGCCGCCGTGTGGCGCGATTTCGACACCTTGCTGGCGGGGCTCGGCCTGGGCCTGGAGCTGGCGTTGGTGTCGATCGCCATCGGCTGCGTGATCGGCCTGCTGATGGCCTTCGCCTTGCTGTCCAAGCATCGCGCCCTGCGGGTGCTGGCCTCGGTGTACGTGACGGTGATCCGCAACACGCCGATCCTGGTGTTGATCCTGTTGATCTATTTCGCGTTGCCGAGCCTGGGGATCCGGCTGGACAAGATCCCGTCCTTCATCATCACGCTGTCGCTGTACGCCGGGGCCTACCTGACCGAGGTGTTCCGCGGCGGGCTGCTGAGCATCCCGAAAGGGCAGCGCGAGGCCGGTCTGGCCATCGGCCTGGGCGAGTGGCAGGTGAAGGCCTACGTCACCGTGCCGGTGATGCTGCGCAATGTGCTGCCGGCGCTGTCGAACAACTTCATTTCGCTGTTCAAGGACACCTCGCTGGCCGCCGCCATCGCGGTGCCGGAACTGACCTATTACGCACGCAAGATCAACGTCGAGAGCTACCGGGTGATCGAAACCTGGCTGGTGACCACGGCGTTGTACGTTGCGGCCTGTTACCTCATCGCCATGCTGCTGCGTTACCTGGAGCAGCGTCTGGCGATCCGCCGATAGGAGGCTGCGATGTACGAATCCCAAGGTTGGTTGCATGAGTTGTGGGTGGCGCGCGAGCCGCTCTGGCAGGGCTTTGTCACCAGCGTGCAGGTGTCGGCGCTGGCGATCCTGCTCGGGACGCTGGTCGGCGTGGTCGCCGGTCTGATCCTGACCTACGGCCGCTTCTGGATGCGCGCTCCATTCCGTTTCTACGTCGACCTGATCCGCGGCACCCCGGTGTTCGTGCTGGTGCTGGCGTGCTTCTACATGGCGCCGGCGCTGGGCTGGCAGATCAGCGCGTTTCAGGCCGGTGCCCTGGGCCTGACGCTGTTCTGCGGCTCCCATGTCGCCGAAATCGTGCGCGGTGCGCTGCAGGCGTTGCCCCGCGGGCAGATGGAGGCGAGCAAGGCCATCGGCCTGACGTTCTACCAGGCGCTCGGCTATGTGCTGTTGCCCCAGGCGCTGCGCCAGATCCTGCCGACGTGGGTCAACTCGTCCACTGAGATCGTCAAGGCCTCGACCCTGCTGTCGGTGATCGGCGTGGCGGAGCTGCTGCTCAGCACCCAGCAGATCATCGCCCGCACGTTCATGACCCTGGAGTTCTACCTGTTCGCCGGATTTCTGTTCTTCGTCATCAACTACGGCATCGAATTGTTCGGCCGGTTCATTGAAAAGCGGGTGGCCTTGCCATGACTCAAGCTCAAGTTTCTTCACAGCCCCAGACCCAGACCCAACCTCTGCTGGACATCCGTGGCCTGCACAAGCAGTACGGCGCGGTGGAGGTGCTCAAGGGCGTCGACCTGAGCATGCAGCGCGGCAACGTGGTCACGCTGATCGGCTCCAGCGGCTCGGGCAAGACCACGCTGCTGCGCTGCGTGAACATGCTCGAAGAGTTCCAGGGCGGGCAGATCCTGCTCGACGGCGAGTCCATCGGCTACGACGAAGTCAACGGCAAGCGCGTGCGTCATGCGGAGAAGGTCATCGCCCGCCATCGTGCGATGACCGGCATGGCGTTCCAGCAGTTCAACCTGTTCCCGCACCTGACCGCGTTGCAGAACGTCACCCTCGGCTTGCTGAAGGTGAAGAAGATGCACAAGGACGAAGCCGTGGCGCTGGCCGAGAAATGGCTGGAGCGGGTCGGCCTGCTGCAGCGCCGCGACCACTTTCCCGGCCAGCTGTCCGGCGGCCAGCAGCAGCGCGTGGCGATCGCCCGGGCCATTGCGATGAACCCGAGCCTGATGCTGTTCGACGAAGTCACCTCGGCCCTCGACCCCGAACTGGTGGGCGAAGTGCTCAACGTGATCAAGGGCCTGGCCGAAGACGGCATGACCATGTTGCTGGTGACCCACGAAATGCGCTTTGCATTCGAGGTGTCGGACAAGATCGTTTTCATGAATCAGGGACGCATCGAAGAGCAGGGGCCGCCCAAGGAACTGTTCGAGCGTCCGCAGTCGCCGCGCTTGGCGGAATTCCTCAAGAGCACGCGGTTCTGACCTTTCACTTTTCAATCAGGAGACACACCCATGAGCATCACCCGATACGGCACCGGCAGCACCGCGGCCGGCGGCCAGCCCCGTCCTTTCGCCCGCGCCGTTGAGGCCGACGGCTGGCTGCACGTGTCCGGCCAGGTGCCGGCGGTGGACGGCGAGATCATCGTCGGCGGCATCGTCGAGCAGACCCACCAGACCATGAAGAACCTGATCGCGATCCTCGAAGAAGCCGGTTACGGCCTGGAGGACGTGGTGCGTGCCGGCGTGTGGCTGGACGATCCGCGGGACTTCACCAGTTTCAACAAGGTGTTCGGCGAGTACTTCAAGCCCGAGCACGCCCCGGCGCGTGCGTGCGTGCAGGCGAGCATGATGGTCGACTGCAAGGTCGAGATCGATTGCATCGCCTACAAGAAGAAGGCCTGAAGCGGGGTGGCTCTATCGCCAGTGGCATGCGTTCTCCTGTGGGAGCCAGCCTGCTGGCGATGGCGGCCTACCGGTCAGCCTGGCACTCTCGGTACACTCCCGGCACTGTGAATGGGAACCTGAAGACATGACCGAAGACACCATCAAACGCCGGGCCCGGGGTCTGGACCGGGCGTTCGACATTCTCGATTTCCTCAAGGAGATCGGCCAGCCGCTGCGCCCCAACGATATCGCCAACGGCATCGGCAGCCCGAAATCCACGGTCTACGAACTGGTGGCGTCGCTGCTGGAGCGGCGGATCCTGGAGCCGGTGGGCAAGGACGGTCACGTCTATCTGGGCCGTCAGCTGTACTTCCTCGGCCAGGCGCACCTGCGGCATTTCGACCTCAGCCGCGAGGCCGACCACGCCTTGCAGGAAATCGTCAGCCAGACCCGGGAAACCGCGCAGATGTGCCTGCTCAACGGGCGCAAGTACACGGTGGCGCTGATGAAGGAGGGCGAGCGGCACTTTCGCATTTCCTCCGATATCGGCGAAAACGCGCCGATCCCGTGGACCGCGTCCGGGCGCCTGCTGCTGGCGCACCTGAGCGACCAGCAAATCATTGATCTGATCGACCCCGACGACTTCATCCTGCCGGACGGCAAACGCCTGCCGCTGGAGACGTTCCTGGGGGAAATTCGTCAGGCCGGCATCGACGGGTTCTTTTCCTTCGACAGTGTCGCCGACACGTTCACCCACTGCTTCGCCGCGCCGGTCAAAGACCCCGCTGGCGTGGCCATCTGCACCTTGTGCATCGTCGCCCCGCGCGCCGACGCCAAGAACAACTACAACGACTATCGCCGGGTCTTGATCGAGAGCGCCAACAGCCTCGCCCGGCGCATCAACGACTGACCGCGCCCGCCGGCGGGCGCGACTGTGAGGAGTTCGACCATGACGACCGTGAACACTACCGCTGCCGTGGAGAAGGGCGATGCCGCCGTCGGCGCCCACCTGGTGCGCGATGTCAGCCTGCCGGCGCTGGTGCTGCACCGCGCGGCGCTGGAGCACAACATCCGCTGGATGCAGACGTTCGTCAGCGACAGCGGCGCGGAACTGGCGCCCCACGGCAAGACCAGCATGACGCCTGCGCTGTTCCGCCGTCAGCTCGACGCCGGCGCCTGGGGCATCACCCTGGCCAGCGCCACCCAGACCCGCGCCGCCTACGCCCACGGCGTGCGCCGGGTGCTGATGGCCAACCAATTGGTCGGCACGCCGAACATGGCGCTGATCGCCGATCTGCTGGCCGATCCTGGCTTTGACTTCTACTGCATGGTCGATCACCCGGACAACGTCGCCGATCTTGGCGCGTACTTCGCCTCCCGGGGCGTTCGGCTGAACGTGATGATCGAGTACGGCGTGGTCGGCGGCCGCTGCGGTTGCCGCAGCGAGCAGGAGGTCATCGCGCTGGCCGAAGCCATCGCCGCGCAACCGGCCCTGGCCCTGACCGGCATCGAGGGTTATGAGGGCGTGATCCACGGCGACCACGCCGTCAGCGGTATCCGCGAATTCGCCGCGTCGCTGGTGCGCCTGGCGGTGCAGTTGCAGGACAGCGGCGCGTTCGCCGTCGCCAAGCCGATCATCACGGCGTCGGGGTCGGCGTGGTACGACCTGATCGCCGAGTCCTTCGAGGCGCAGAACGCCGCCGGGCGCTTCCTCAGCGTGTTGCGTCCGGGCAGCTACGTGGCCCACGACCACGGCATCTACAAGGAAGCGCAGTGCTGCGTGCTCGACCGGCGCAGCGACCTGCACGAAGGGCTGCGCCCGGCCCTGGAGGTCTGGGCCCATGTGCAGTCGTTGCCGGAGCCGGGGTTCGCGGTGGTCGCCCTGGGCAAGCGCGACGTGGCCTTCGACGCCGGCCTGCCGGTGCCGCTGCTGCGCTACAAGGCCGGGGTGCTGCCGGCGGTGGGGGATGACGTCGGCGCGTGCAAAGTGACGGCGGTGATGGACCAACATGCGTTCATGACCGTGGCGCCGGGGGTGGAACTGCGGGTCGGCGACATCATTTCGTTCGGCACCTCGCACCCGTGCCTGACCTTCGACAAATGGCGGGTGGGGTTGCTGGTGGATGAGCGGCTGACGGTGATCGAGACGATGGGCACCTGCTTCTGAGACCTCAGCCGGCACCGCGCCCGGTGGCGTTTGCACCGACGCCATCGCCGGCAGGCCGGCTTCCACAGGGACATGTGTTCGACACAGTTCCAATGTGGGAGCCAGCCTGCTGGCGATGGCGGCCGACAGAACACCCTTGAACTGCCAGGACTCCATTCAGATGACCACTCTCAGCCCCCTGGGCCCCCACCTCCCGCGCATCGCCCTGATCGGCGAATGCATGATCGAACTTCAGCAGCGCGCCGACGGCAGCCTGCAGCAAAGCTTCGGCGGCGACACCCTCAACACCGCCGTCTACCTGTCGCGGGCCATGGGCGACCGGGCCCGGGTCGATTACGTCACGGCCCTGGGCGATGACAGCTTCAGCGACGAGATGTGCCGCCGCTGGGCCGACGAAGGCATCGGCCTGGACTGGGTGCAGCGCTTGCCCGGTCGGCTGCCGGGCCTGTACTGCATCCAGACCGACGCCGCCGGCGAGCGGCGCTTCCTGTACTGGCGCAACGAAGCGGCCGTGCGCGACTGCTTCACCCTGCCGAACGGCGCCGCGACGCTGGCGGCCTTGCCGGACTACGACGTGCTGTATTTCAGCGGCATTACCCTGGCGGTGCTGGGCGCGCAAGGGCGGGAGCGGCTGATCGAGGTGTTGGCCGAAGCCCGCCAGCGCGACACCCGCGTCGTCTTCGACAACAACTACCGGCCCCGTCTGTGGGCCTCGCGGGAAGCGGCGCAGGCGGCCTACCGCGGCGTGTTGCCTCATGTGGATCTGGCGTTGCTGACGGTGGAGGACGAGCAGGCGCTGTTTGGGTTCGCCGATTGCGACGCGGTGTTCGAGGCCTACGCGCAGATCGGCACGCCGGAAGTGGTGCTCAAGCGCGGCGCCGAGGCGTGCCTGATCCGCTGCGACGGGGAAGCGTTCGAAGTGCCGGCGCAGAAAGTCGAGAAGGTGATCGACACCACGGCGGCGGGGGACTCGTTCAGCGCGGCGTACCTGGCCAGCCGCCTGTCAGGCGCCAGCCCGGCGGACGCCGCCGAGGCAGGGCACCGGCTGGCGAGCCAGGTGATCCAGGTGCCGGGTGCGCTGATTCCGAGGTGAAACCGGCCGTCCGCAAACCCAGCGAACACCTGAGAACCCTGTGGGAGCTGGCTCGCCAGCGATGAGGCCGGCACATCCAGATTCGGTGTCGCCTGACCGGGCGCCATCGCGGGCAAGCCCGCTCCCACAGGTATTGTGGCTGTCCGCAAGGCCTGGGAACGACTGAGAACCCTGTGGGAGCTGGCTTGCCAGCGATGAGGCCGGCACATCTAGCCTCGGTGTCGCCTGACCGGACGCCATCGCGGGCAAGCCCGCTCCCACAGGTATTGTGGTTGTTCGCAAGGTCGGCGAACGCCGGAGATTCTTGTGGGAGCTGGCTTGCCAGCGATGAGGCCGGCACATCCAGATTCGGTGTCGCCTGACCGGACGCATCGCCAGCAGGCTGGCTCCCACAGGTATTGTGGTTGTCCGCAGGGCCTGGGAACGACTGAGAACCCTGTGAGAGCCAGCCTGCTGGCGATGGCGGCGGCCGGGGCGCCGCGGGGCAGGGTTCAGTCGCGGAAGAACACCTGCACCAGGTGATAGCCGAACTTGCTCTTGATCGGCCCGTGCACGGTGCGCAGCGGCTTCTTGAAGATCACCGCATCGATGGCGCCGACCATCTGCCCCGGCCGCACTTCGCCCAGATCGCCGCCGCGCTTGCCGGACGGGCAGGTCGAGTATTTCTTGGCCAGCACGTCGAAGGCTTCGCCCTTGGCGATGCGTTGCTTGAGCTGTTCGGCCTCTTCGGCGGTCTTCACCAGAATGTGGCGGGCTTGGGCTTTCATGATGCGGTACCTGATTGCGGGGCGCGGATTATGCCTCAACTCACGGGGTTTGGCTGAGCATCGTGCGGATCTTGGCCGCCAGCGCCTCGATGGAAAACGGCTTGGCCACCATGTCCATGCCGTCTTCCAGGAATCCTTGGCGTTCGGCGGCGTTCTGCGCATAACCGGTCATGAACAGCACCTTGAGCCCCGGCCGGTGCTGGCGGGCGATTTCCGCCAGTTGCCGGCCGTTCATGCCCGGCAGGCCGACGTCGGTCACCAACAGGTCCACCCGCTGGCCGGACTCGAACAGCGGCAGGGCGCTTTTCGCGTCTTCGGCCTCGAAGGCGCGGTAGCCCAGTTCCCTGAGCAGATCGAGCACCAGCATGCGCACCGCCGGATCGTCCTCGACCACCACCACGCTTTCGCCGGTCGCCGCGGCGGGGGGCTGGTTGACCGGTTCGGCCGCCGGCCGCTCGGGCTCCAGCGCATGCAGGCGCGGCAGGTAAAGCCGCACGCAGGTGCCGCGGCCCGGCAGGCTGTCGAGGCTGACGTGCCCGCCGGACTGCTGGGCGAAGCCGTAGATCATCGACAGCCCCAGGCCGGTGCCTTGGCCGATGGGTTTGGTGGTGAAGAACGGGTCGAAGGCCTTGGAGCGCACCGACGGCGTCATGCCGGTGCCGTTGTCGCTGACGGCGAGCATCACGTAGTCGCCGGCCCTGACCGGTTCCAGGGTGGTGATGTCGCTGCCGTCGAGGTAGACGTTGGCGGTCTCGATCAGCAGTTCGCCGCCCTCGGGCATGGCGTCGCGGGCGTTGATCACCAGGTTGAGCACGGCGTTTTCCAGCTGGCTGACGTCGGTGCTGACTAGCCACACGCCGGCTCCCAGGCGCAGGGTGAGTTCGATCGGGTCGCCCTTGGTGCGGCGGATCAGGTCCTCCAGCGAGTGGATCAGCTCGTTGACGTCCAGGGTCTTGCGGTCCAGCGACTGGCGCCGGGAAAACGCCAGCAGCCGGTGGGTGAGGGCGGCGGCGCGGTTGGCCGACGACACGGCGGCCTCGGTGAACCGGCCGATCTCGTCGGTGCGGCCGCTGGCGATGTAGCGCTGCATCAGGTCGAGGCTGCCGATGATGCCGGTGAGCATGTTGTTGAAGTCGTGGGCGATGCCGCCGGTCAACTGGCCGACGGCCTCCATTTTCTGGGCGTGGCGCAGGGCGTCTTCAGCGCGTTCGCGTTCGAACATCTCGTTCTGCAGGCGCTGGTTGGCCTGGGCCAGTTGCTTGGTGCGGGCCGCGACGCGTTCCTCCAGCGTTTCGTTGAGGTCGCGCAGAGCCTCTTCGGTCTTTTTGCGTTCGGTCTCGTCGATCACGAAGATGTAGAAGCCGTTGACCGCGCCGTCCGGCCCGTGGCGCGGCAAGTAGTTCATCAGCGCATGGCGCAGGCTGCCGTCGCGGTGCGGCGAGTACAGGCTGAAGGAACAGGGGCGCCCGGCCAGCGCTTCGGCGATGTAGGGCTTGCGCGGAAAGTAGCCCTCGTCGCCGAGCACGTCGCGGATGGTGCGGCCGTACAGCTCCTGGGGCGTGAGGCCGTACCAGTCCAGGTACGCGGCGTTGTTCAGGCGAAAGCGCTCTTCGCGGTCCACATAGCTGATCAGGATCGGCATCGCGTTGATGATCAGCTGCAGCTCGGTCTGGCTCTGGCGCAGCGCCTGTTCGGTGAGCTTGCGCTCGGTCAGGTCCAGCGCCGCGCCGAGGAAGCGCACGGGCCGGCCGTGGTGATCCTTGTAGCAGCGCCCCCGGGCGAACACCCAGCGCACCTCGCCGTTGGCTTGCTGCAGGCGGTATTCCTCGGCGTATTCGGTGCCGTGGGTGATGCAGTGCTTGATGCTGCGGGCGATCAGCGCGCGGTCTTCGGGGTGCACGCCGTGCAGGTATTCGCTGATCGGCAGGCGGTTGGCCAGCGCCGGATCGACGCCGTGCAACTGGGCGAAATGCGCGTCGGCGATGAAGCGGTCCTCACCGATGTCCCAGTCCCAGGTGCCGACCGCGTCGGTGGCGGCCAGCGCCAGTTGCAGGCGTTCTTCGGTTTCGCGCTGGGCCTTGAGGCTGTCTTCGGAACGCTGCTTGAGCTCCTGGGCCATGCGCCGGCGCTCGTTGGTCTCGATGGCCGTGACCAGAATCCCGGCGACCTGGGCGCTTTCGTCGCGGATCGGGCTGTAGGTCAGGTCCAGCCAGAAGTCGGATTCCCGACCGTCCCGCTGCGGCAGGGTGAAACGCTGCTCGTGGTAGGTGCGCACCTGGCCCTGTAGGACGGCGCTGTAGATCGGGTCAGTGAAGTCGCGAAATTCCGGCCATATGTCGTGCGTCGGCTGTCCGAAAGCGCGCGGGTGGTTGCTGCCGGCCAGCAGGGCGAAGCCGTTGTTGTAGATCTGCGTCAGGTGCGGCCCCCACAGCAACAGCATCGGCATCGGCGAGTGGATCACGATGTCCACCGCCGTGCGCAGGCTCTGCGGCCAGGTGCCGGCGGCGCCCAGCGGCGTGCGGCTCCAGTCGGTGCAGGCGATCAGCGCCTGGGCGTCATCGGTGGCGGGTACAGCGTTCATCGGTCGGGTCCTGATCATCGGTCAGCGGGCCGGCGTCGACTATCCTGATGCGGTAGTCGCCTGCCTCTGCGGGTTCATTGAAAACTTTGCGGGTGCTTTTTGCCATGGAAATCGACGCACTGTTGAAACAACTGGCCAGCCGCCACGGTTCGGATCTGTTCCTCTCCACGGGCGCGCCGCCCTGCGCACGGTTCGACGGGGTGCTGACGGCACTGGACGCCGGGCCGTTCAAGCCCGGCGAGGTGGCCGCCATCGCCGCTTCACTGATGGACGCCGAACAGCGCCGGGAGTTCGACCGCGAGCTGGAAATGAACCTGGCTATTTCCCGCACGGGCATCGGGCGTTTCCGGGTGAACATCTTCAAGCAGCGCAACGATGTATCGGTGGTGATCCGCAACGTCAAGCTCGACATCCCGCGCTTCGAGGACCTGAAGCTGCCGCCGGTGCTGCTCGACTTGGTGATGCTCAAGCAGGGGCTGATCCTGGTCGTCGGCGCCACGGACTCGGGCAAGTCCACGTCGCTGGCGGCGCTGGTCGACCACCGCAACCGCCACAGCAGCGGGCACATCGTCACCATCGAGGATCCGGTGGAGTACATCCACCGGCACAAGCGTTCGATCATCAATCAGCGTGAGGTCGGGGTCGACACCCGCAGTTTCCATGCGGCGCTGAAGAACACCCTGCGCCAGGCCCCGGACGTGGTGCTGATCGGCGAGATCCGCGACCGCGAGACCATGGAGCATGCGCTGGCCTTCGCCGAGACCGGGCATCTGGTGCTGTCGACGCTGCACGCCAACAACGCCAACCAGGCGCTGGAGCGGATCATCAATTTCTTCCCCGAAGAGCGGCGTCCGCAATTGCTGCACGCCTTGGGCAATCACCTCAAGGCGTTCGTGTCCCAGCGCCTGGTGCGCACCCGCGACGGCCAGCGGCGGGCGGCGGTGGAGGTGATGCTGGGCACGCCGACCGTCGGCGACCTGATCCGCCGCGGCGAGTTCGTGGAATTGAAGGCGATCATGGAAAAGTCCACGGAACTGGGCATGCAGACCTTCGACGGCGCACTGTTCGACCTGGTGGCCGAAGGCGTGATCGACGAAGAACAGGCGCTGAAGAACGCCGATTCGGTGAACAACCTGCGCCTGCGCCTGAAGCTGCATGCCGACACCTTGCCGCCGCCGGCGGGCGCGGCCGGGGATTGGGGGCTGATGGACTGATCCTCGCTGGGCGCGACTGTCCTGAACCTGCGGTGCCTTGACTGACGCCATCGCCAGCAGGCTGGCTCCCACAGAAAATTTGGGTGGATGCAGAATCTGCGGCCACCGCAAAGACCTGTGGGAGTGAGCCTGCTCGCGATAGCGGTGCATCAGTCATATCCAGGCAGACCGACAGGACGCCATCGCCAGCAGGCTCGTTCCCGCAGGGGAGCGGGCTCAGGCCTGAAGCTCAGGCCGGTCGCGAAACTGCTCCAGCGCCTCGGGGTTGGCCAGGGCATCGGTGTTCTTCACCGGCTCCCCGTGCACCACGTTGCGCACGGCCAGTTCCACCACCTTGCCGCTGAGGGTGCGCGGGATGTCGGTGACCGCGACGATCCTGGCCGGCACATGGCGCGGCGTGGTGTTGGCGCGGATCACCTGGCGGATCTGCTGCTGCAGCGCTTCGTCGAGTTCGATACCGTCCTGGAGGCGCACGAACAGCACCACCCGCACATCGTCCTGCCAGTGCTGGCCGATGGCGACGCTGTCCAGTACTTGAGGCACTTTTTCCACCTGTCGGTAGATTTCGGCGGTGCCGATGCGCACGCCGCCGGGGTTGAGCACCGCGTCGGAGCGGCCATGGATCAGCATGCCGCCGTGGGGCCGCTCCTCGGCGTAGTCACCCTGGGCCCAGACGCCCGGGAACAAACTGAAATACGACTTGCGCAGCTTTTCGCCGTCCGGGTCGTTCCACAGCCCGATGGGCATGGCGGGGAAGTGCCGAGTGCACACCAGCTCGCCCTTTTCGCCGATCACCGGTTGGCCGGCGTCGTTCCAGACCTCCACGGCCATGCCCAGGCTCTTGCCCATGATCTCGCCCCGGCGCACCGCCGACAGCGGGTTGGCGTTGACGAAGCAGGAGACGATGTCGGTGCCGCCGGACATCGAGGCCAGGCACACGTCCGTCTTGAAGTCGCGGTAGACGTAATCGTAGCTCTGCGGCGACAGCGCAGACCCTGTGCACAGCAAGGTCTTGAGGCTGCCCAGGTCGTGGCTTTGGCGAGGTTTGACGCCGCTGCTTTCCAGGGTCGCGAGGAACTTGGGGCTGGTGCCGAACACGCTGATGCGCTCGGCGTCGATCAGGTCCAGCAGCCGTTCGTTGGCCGGATGGAACGGCGAGCCGTCGTACAGCACCACGGCGCTGCCGACCGCCAGGGCCGACACCAGCCAGTTCCACATCATCCAGCCGCAGGTGGTGTAGTAGAACAAGCGGTCGGCAGGGCCGAGGCCAACGTGCAGGCCATGCTCCTTGACGTGTTGCAGCAGCACGCCGCCGGTGCTGTGGATGATGCATTTCGGCACGCCGGTGGTGCCGCTGGAATACAGCACGTACAGCGGATGGTTGAACGGCACCGGCACGAACTGCGGTTCGCCGCCGGGACGGTAGAAGTCGCCCCACAGCGCCACGTCGGCCTCGGTGCGGTACACCCCGGTGTCGCTCTGGGCTTCGGGGCCGGGCACGATGATCAGCTGTTGCAGCGACGGCAGCTGCGCCAGGATCTCGTTGATCTTGACGGTCTGGTCGACGGTCTTGCCGGCGTAGCGGTAACCGGCGCAGATGATCAACGCTTTCGGTTCGATCTGGCCGAAGCGGTCGATCACCCCGTGGGTGCCGAAGTCCGGCGAGGAGCACGACCAGATGGCGCCGAGGCCGGTGGTCGCGAGCATCGCCACCAAGGTCTGCCAAGTATTGGGCATGCACGCGGCCACGCGGTCGCCGAAGCCGATGCCGGCGGCTTGCAGGCCGGCCTGGAAACCGGCGACCTGGCGGGCCAGTTCCGCCCAGCTCAATTGTTCGCGCCGACCGTCTTCAGCCACGGCCACCACCGCCACGGCCTCGTCGCGGCGGCGCAGCAGGTGTTCGGCGAAGTTCAGGGTGGCGCCGGGAAACCATTCGGCGCTGGGCATCTGCGGGCCTTCGCGCAGAACCGCCTCGGGCGGCGTGCGGAAGCGGATGTCGAAGAAATCGACGATGGCTTGCCAGAACGCCTCGCGCTGCCGGACGCTCCAGGCATGCAAGGCCGGGTAGTCGGCCAGGGTCAGGTGATGGCGTTGCTCGACGAAGCGCCGGAAGGCGTCCATGGGCGAATCGGCGATGCGCCGGGCGTCGGGTTGCCAGAGGATGTCGGACATGGGTTGCCTCTTCTTATCGTATGCACACAAAACTGAGTGGACTCACCGCTCCACCGGTGGGAGCGAATGTCTTGCCCCGGCCCTGCGGCGCCATCACTGACGCCATCGCCAGCAGGCTGGCTCCCACCCTTTGAGCGGCGCCCTCAAACCAGGGTGGGAGCGGGGCCGTGGCGGCTACTGCGCCAACCACCCGCCATCGATGTTCCACGCCGCGCCGCGCACCTGGCTGCCGGCCTCACTGCACAGGAACAGCACCAGCTCACCCAGGTGTTCCGGCGTCACGAACGCCAGCGACGGCTGCTTCTCGGCCAGCAAGTCGTGCTGCGCCTGCTGCGGATCGACGCCTTTGGCCGCCCGGTCGTCGATCTGCTTCTGCACCAGCGGCGTCAGCACCCAGCCGGGGCAGATCGCGTTGCAGGTGACGTTGCTGGCGGCGGTCTCCAGGCCGACCACCTTGGTCAGGCCGATGACCCCGTGCTTGGCCGCCACATACGCCGCCTTGCCGGTGGAGCCCACCAGGCCGTGCACCGAAGCGATGTTGATGATGCGGCCCCAGCCCTTGCCGCGCATGCCCGGCAGGCTCAGGCGGGTGCTGTGAAACACCGAGGACAGGTTGATGGCGATGATCGAGTCCCAGCGCTCCACCGGGAAATCTTCGACGGCGGACACGTGCTGGATCCCGGCGTTGTTCACCAGGATGTCCACGCCGCCGAACTCGCGCTCGGCGTAGGCGACCATGTCGGCGATCTGCGCCGGGTCGCTGACGTCGGCCGGGTGATGGCCGACCTTGCCGCCGTGCCGCCCGATTTCCGCGACCGCCGCCTGGGCGTCGCCGAAGCCGTTGAGGATCAGGTCGGCGCCTGCCTTGGCCAGCACGTGGGCGATGCCCAGGCCGATGCCGCTGGTGGAACCGGTGACCAGAGCGGTCTTGCCCGAAAGAGTCGTCATGAATACCTCACACAATGCCGGTGGCGTAGAAAGTGCCGATCACCACGAAGATCGCCAGGGTCTTGATCAGCGTAATACAGAAAATGTCCTTGTAGGCTTCGCGGTGGGTCAGCCCGGTGACCGCCAGCAGGGTGATGACGGCGCCGTTGTGCGGCAGGGTGTCCATGCCGCCGCTGGCCATGGCGGCCACCCGGTGCAGCACCTCCAGCGGAATGTTCGCCGCGTGGGCGGCGTTGATGAACTGCTCGGACATCGCCGCCAGCGCGATGCTCATGCCGCCCGATGCGGAGCCGGTGATGCCGGCCAGCAAGGTGACGGTGATGGCCTCGTTGACCAGCGGGTTGGGAATGCCCTTGAGCCAGTCGGCCAGCACCAGGAACCCCGGCAGCGACGCGATCACCGCACCGAAACCGTATTCCGACGCCGTGTTCATCGCCGCCAGCAAGGCGCCGCTGACCGCGCTCTTGCTGCCTTCGGCAAGCTTGCTGCGGATCGCCCCGAAGCCGAACGCCAACACCATCAGGATGCCCACCAGCAACGCCGCCTGCACCGCCCAGATGGCTGTGAGCTTGGCGATGTCTGTGGTCACCGGCGCAGCCATGCCCGGCAGCGCCAGGCTGTGGGTCTTGCCGTACCACTGGGGGATCCACTGGGTGAACAGCAGGTTCATCACGCCCACCGCCAGCAGCGGCGACAGCGCCAGCCACGGGTTCGGCAGCGTGAGGTCGTCGGCGGTGTCCGGCTCGTTGCGCAGTTCGCTGCCGTAGCCTTCGCCGGCCTTTTGCGCCTTGTGGCGCTGGCGCTGGAGGAACAGCATGCCGGCGCAGAACACGAACACCGTGCCGATCACACCGAGCCAAGGCGCGGCCCACGCGGTGGTGTTGAAGAAGGTGCTGGGGATGATGTTCTGGATCTGCGGCGTGCCGGGCAGGGCGTCCATGGTGAAGGAGAACGCACCCAGGGCGATGGTCGCCGGGATCAGGCGCTTGGGGATGTCGCTCTGGCGGAACATCTCGGCCGCGAACGGATACACCGCGAACACCACCACGAACAGCGACACGCCGCCGTAGGTGAGCAGGGCGCACACCAGCACGATCACCAGCATCGCCTGGCGGGTGCCGAGCAGACGGATCGCCGCCGCGACGATGGAGCGCGAGAACCCGGACAGCTCGATCAGCTTGCCGAACACGGCGCCGAGCAGGAACACGGGAAAGTAGAGTTTGATGAAGCCGACCATCTTCTCCATGAACACGCCGGTGAAGGCGGGCGCGACGGCGGACGGATCGGTGAGCAGGACAGCGCCGAGGGCGGCGATGGGGGCGAACAGGATGACGCTGTAGCCTCGGTAAGCGGCCAGCATCAGCAGCGCAAGCGCCGCCAGGGCAATGATCACACTCATGGTGTGTCTCCAGGGATTGTTATTTTTGTGGGTGGTGCGGGTACGCAGAGGCTGTTAGCGAGTTCTGTGCCAACACGTTAAGTCATTGAAATATAAGGAATTGATTCTGGCTTTATGGGGATGTGAGGTTTTTTGTCTCTGTTTGGAGATTTCTGGTGATTGGAAGGGCCCCATCGCCAGCAGGCTGGCTCCCACAGAGGACTCGGTTGAATGCAGAACCTGTGTTCACCCCGGAACCCTGTGGAGCCAGCCAATAGCCCCAGTCAAATCACCAAAGAATCCTGTGGGAGCCAGCCTGCTGGCGATAGCGCCAGTCAATTCACCACAGAACCAGGGCAAGCCCCGTGTCCCTGGGCCTGACAAAAATCCCTGTGGGAGTTGCGGTGCGACGACTCGACTTGCCTGCGATACTTCTGCACTTCTCTATCAGGAGACACAAGTCTCTCTAGTGAGACTCGGCAATCCCCAACGCCACCATTTTCTTGTACAGCGTCGACCGCCCCAGCCCCAGCCGCTGCGCCGCCTCGACCACCTTGCCCCCGCATTGCGCGAGGGTGGCCTGGATCAGCTGCCGGTCAAACCGCTCGCGGGCCTGGCTGAAGGTCTCGTGGGTCAGCGGCTCAGGCACCGGAGACGGCCCGCGCTCGACCGGCACAAACGTGCCGATCGCCGCCCGGATGTCATCGGCCGTGAGCACCAGGGCGTCGCTGAGCAGCGCCGCCCGTTCCAGCACGTTGCGCAGTTCGCGGATGTTGCCCGGCCAGGCGTGCTGCCCCAGCAGCTCCAGCGCCTGGCGGTCGAGTTCGTGCTGGCTGCGCAGGTCTTCCAGGATCGCCTCGCTGAGCGCCGGCAAGTCGTCGAGGCGCTCGCGCAACGGCGGGACATGGATCGGCAGCACGTTGAGGCGGTAATACAGGTCGGCCCGGAACTCGCCGCGCTTGATCGCCGCCTCCAGGTCGGTGGACGTGGCGGCGATCACCCGCACATCGCTCTGGATCACGTCGTTGGAGCCGACCGGCTCGAACTCCTTTTCCTGCAGCACCCGCAGCAGCTTGCTTTGCAGCGGCAGCGGCATGTCGCCGATCTCGTCGAGGAACAGCGTGCCGCCCTGGGCGATCTGCAATTTGCCGGTGCGGCCCTTGCGGTCGGCGCCGGTGAACGCGCCGGGGGCGGTGCCGAAGAACTCCGCCTCCAGCAGCGCCTCCGGGATCGCCGCGCTGTTGATGCTGACGAACGCCTTGTGCGCCCGGGGCGAGGCGCTGTGGATCGCCTGGGCCAGCAGCTCCTTGCCGGAGCCGGTTTCGCCCAGCAGCAGGACGGGCGATTCGGCGCTGGCGCTGCGCCGGGCCCGCCGTTTGACTTCCAGGCTGGCGGCGCTGGTGCCGATGAAGTGGGCGAAGTTGTATTTGGTCTGGCGTGCCCGCAGCAGCGAGCGGGTCGAGGCCAACTCCTCCTGCAGGCTCAGGTAGCGCTTGAGCATCGGCGACAGGCTGCGCAACTCGTCGAACAGGGCGAAGCCGATGGCGCCGATCACCGCGCCGGCGTTGTCGTGGATCGGCAGGCGCATCACCACCAGGGGCTCCTTGGGCGTGTCCTGCATGTCCAGCAGGATCGGCCGCCCGGTGCGCACCACCTCGCGCAGCAGGCTGCCGGGGATCACGCTCTCGCAGGGCTTGCCGATGGCGCCGGCGGCGGACGCCAGGCCGAAGCGGCGGGCATAGCGCTCGTTCATCCAGACGATGTTGGCGTCGCGGTCGACGATCACCGTGCCTTCGCTGGACTGCTCGATGATCTCGAACAGCGAGCGGATCGCCAGGGAGCGCACCCGTTGGTAGTCCTTGAGGTTTTCGCTGGTGTTCATGGGGCGGATCCTGAATGTGTGTGGCCGCAGCGGCCCCGCACCCCCAGGCGCAGTGAAGCACTCTGTGGGAGCGAGCCTGCTCGCGATGAATGCGACACGGTGCACCTGATCACTGAGGATGTGCCGCCGCCAGCAACTCCTTGGTGTACGGATGCTGCGGCGACTCGAACACCTCATGGCTGGCGCCGCGCTCGACCACCTTGCCGTCCTTGATCACGATCATGTCGTGGGCCAGGGCCTTGACCACCGCCAGGTCGTGGCTGATGAACAGGTAGGTGAGGCCGTGCTTTTCCTGAAGCTGGCGGAGCAGGGCGACCACTTGTTTCTGCACGGTGCGGTCGAGGGCCGAGGTCGGCTCGTCGAGCAGGATCAGTGCCGGCTTGAGCACCAGCGCCCGAGCGATGGCGATGCGCTGGCGCTGGCCGCCGGAGAACTCGTGGGGGTAGCGGTGGCGGCTCTCGGGATCCAGGCCCACCTCCTTGAGCACGCGGATCACCTGTTCGTCGCACTCCAGGGCGCTGGACTCGCAGTGCACTTCCAGGCCTTCGCTGATGATCTGCGCCACGGACATCCTCGGGCTCAGGCTGCCGAACGGATCCTGGAACACCACCTGCATCTGCCGGCGCCAGGGCCGCAACTGTTTCTGGTTGAGGCCATCGAGCGGTTCGCCCTGAAAGCGGATGGCACCTTCGGAGTCGAGCAGGCGCAGGATCGCCTGGCCGAGGGTGGACTTGCCGGAGCCCGACTCGCCGACGATGCCCAGGGTCTTGCCGCGCTGGATGTTGAGGCTGATGCCATCCACCGCGCGCAGGTATCTCTTGCGTTGGAACAAACCGCCGCCCACCGCAAAGTCCACCCGCAGGTTGTCCACTTCCAGCACATTCTCACGCTCATCCCGAGGCAAAGCCTCGCCTTCGGGTTCGGCGTTGAGCAACACGCAGCTGTAGGGATGCTGCGGCGCGGTGAACAGGGTTTCGCACGGTGCCTGCTCGACGATCTGCCCGGCCTTCATCACGCACACGCGCTGGGCGATGCTGCGCACCAGGTTGAGGTCGTGGCTGATCAGCAGCAGCGACATGCCCAGGCGCTGCTGCAGGGATTTGAGCAGCAGCAGGATCTTGCGCTGCACGGTCACGTCGAGGGCGGTGGTGGGCTCGTCGGCGATCAGCAGCTCCGGCTCGCAGGCCAGGGCCATGGCGATCATCACCCGTTGCCGTTGGCCGCCGGACAACTGGTGAGGATAGGCCTTGAGCCGTTCCTCGGGTTTCTGGATGCCCACCAGCTCCAGCAGTTCGAGAATGCGCGCCCGGGCCGCCTTGCCGCCCAGGCCCCGGTGCAGCAGCAGGGTTTCGCCGATCTGCTTCTCGATCGTGTGCAAAGGGTTGAGCGAGGTCATTGGCTCCTGAAAGATCATGGCGATGCGGTTGCCCCGCAGATCGCGCAGGGCAGCGGGCTCGGCGCCGACCAGCTCGCGGCCGCGGTAGCGGATGCTGCCGGTGGTGAGGGCTTCGCCTTCGGGGAGCAGCTGCAGGATCGAGTGGGCGGTCACCGACTTGCCCGAGCCCGACTCGCCCACCAGGGCCAGGCACTCGCCGGGGCGGATGTCCAGGCACAGGTCGCGCACCACGGTCTGGCCGCCGAAGGCGACATTGAGGTCACGGATTTCGATCAGGTTGTCAGTCATTTCAGGATCCGCCTCAGGCGCGTGGGTCGAAGGCATCACGCAGTGCCTCGCCGATGAACACCAGCAGTGAAAGGATCAGCGCCAGGGTGAAGAACGCCGTCAGGCCGAGCCACGGCGCTTGCAGGTTCTGCTTGCCTTGGCCGATCAATTCGCCCAGCGAGGCGCTGCCGGCGGGCATGCCGAAACCCAGGAAATCCAGCGCCGTGAGGGTCGAGATCGCCCCGGTCAGGATGAACGGCAGGTAGCTCAAGGTCGCGTTCATCGCGTTGGGCAGGATGTGCCGGAAGATCACCTTGCGGTCGCTCAGGCCCAGTGCCCGTGCGGCCTTGACGTATTCCAGGTTGCGCCCGCGCAGGAACTCGGCGCGCACCACATCCACCAGCGCCAGCCACGAGAACAGCGCCATGATCCCCAGCAGCCACCAGAAGTTCGGCTCGACGAAGCCCGACAGGATGATCAGCAGGTACAGCACCGGAAGCCCCGACCAGACCTCCAGCAGCCGCTGCCCGAGCAAGTCGACCCAGCCGCCGTAGTAACCCTGCAAGGCACCGGCGGCGATGCCGATCAGTGCGCTGACGAAAGTCAGCATCAAGGCGAACAGGATCGACACCCGCGCGCCGAAGATCACCCGGGCCAGCACGTCCCGCGCCTGGTCGTCGGTGCCCAGCCAGTTGACCGTCGTCGGCGGGCTGGGGGCCGGTTTGTTGAGGTCGTAGTTGGGCGTGTCGTCGCTGAACGGGATCGGCGGGAACAGCAGCCAGCCGCCGTCCTTGCGGATGAGTTGCTGCACATAGTCGCTGCGGTAGTCGGCCTGGAACGGCAGTTGGCCGCCGAACTCCTGTTCGGTGTGGCGCTTGAACACCGGGAAGTACCATTGGCCCTGATAGCTGACGACCAGCGGCTTGTCGTTGGCGATCAGTTCGCCGCCCAGGCTCAAGACGAACAGGCCGACGAACAGCCACAGCGACCACCAGCCCCGGCGGTTTTTCTTGAACCGTTGGAAACGGCGGCGCCCCAGAGGCGAGAGCTCGAACATCAGGCGTTCCTCGCGGCGAAGTCGATGCGCGGATCGACGAGGGTGTAGCACAGGTCGCCGACCAGTTTTATCAGCAGGCCGAACAGGGTGAAGATGAACAGCGAGCCGAACACCACCGGGTAGTCCCGCGACACCGCCGCCTCATAACTCATGCGGCCCAGGCCGTCGAGGGAGAAGATCACCTCGATCAGCAGGGAGCCGGCGAAGAACACACTGATGAACGCCTGGGGGATCCCCGACACCACCAGCAGCATCGCGTTGCGGAACACGTGCCCGTACAGCACCCGGCGCTCGCTCAGGCCCTTGGCCCGTGCGGTGACCACGTACTGGCGGGTGATTTCGTTGAGGAACGAGTTCTTGGTCAGAATCGTCAGGGTGGCGAACCCGCCGATCACCAGCGCCGTCACCGGCAGCACCAGGTGCCAGAAGTAGTCGGCGACCTTGCCCAAGGTGGACAGCGACTCGAAATTGTCCGAGACCAGCCCGCGCACCGGGAACCAGTTCAGCGACGTGCCGCCGGCGAACACCACGATCAGGAACATCGCGAACAGGAACGCCGGCATCGCATAGCCGATGATGATCGCGGTGCTGCTCCAGATGTCGAAATGGCTGCCGTGGTGCACCGCCTTGCGGATGCCCAGCGGAATCGACACAAGGTAAGTGATCAGCGTCGCCCACAGGCCGAGGGAAATGGTCACCGGCATCTTCTGCAGGATCAGGTCGGTGACCGTGGCGCCGCGGAAGAAGCTCTTGCCGAAATCCAGCTGCGCGTAGTTCTTGAGCATCAGCCACAGGCGCTCATGGGCCGGCTTGTCGAAGCCGTACTGTTTTTCGATGTCCTTGATCAGTTGCGGATCCAGGCCGCGGCTGGCCCGGGACGTGCCGCTCATGGTTTCGCCGGAGCCGCCGCCGACCGCGGCGCCGCCGATGCCCTGCAAGTGGGCGATGGCTTGTTCCACCGGGCCGCCGGGGGCGGCCTGGATGATCACGAAATTCACCAGCAGGATGATCACCAGGGTCGGGATGATCAGCAGCAGGCGCCGCAGTATGTAAGCCCACATCAGTGCGGCCCTCCGGGTCTGCCACGGCTGATCTTCTCAGCGGTCATCTCTTGGTTGGTCAACGGCGTGCGGCTGATTTCCCACCAGCTCTCGATGGCCTCGTCGTTGCTGGCCTGCACGGTGGGAATGCCGAAACGGTTCCACCACACCGTGGAGGTGCCGGGCGGGTAATAGTTGGGTATCCAGTAGTAGTTCCATTGCAGCACCCGATCCAGCGCATGGGCGTAGCGCAGCATGTCGGCCTGGGTCGAGGCGCGGATCAGGCCGTTGATCAGGGTGTCCACCGCCGGGTTCTTCAGTGCCATGTAGTTGTTCGCGCCGGGGTCGTTGGCCGACGCCGAGCCGAAATAGTTGAGCAGCTCGCCGCCCGGCGACGTGGTGACCGGGTAACCGGTGACGATCATGTCGTAGTCACGGCTCATCAGGCGGTTGACGTACTGCGAAGAGTCGATGCGGCGGATGCTGAGGTCGATGCCGATCTGCTTCAGCGTGCGCTTGTACGGCAGCAGCAGGCGGTCCATGCCGTTCTGGCTGACCAGGAAGGTGAACGCCAGCGGTTCGCCCTGGGCGTTGACCAACTGGTCGCCGTCCGGTTTCCAGCCGGCCTGCTCCAGCAGTTCCAGCGCCTGGAGCTGCTTGTCGCGGATCAGGCCGCTGCCGTCGGTCTTCGGCGCTTCGAAGACCTGGGTGAACACCTCGTCGGGAATCTGCCCGCGCAGCGGTTCGAGGATCTTCAGCTCGGCGGCGTCCGGCAGTTCGCGGGCGGCCAGGTCGGTGTTGGAGAAGTAGCTCTGCTGGCGGATGTACAGGTTGCGCATCATCTGCCGGTTGCTCCACTCGAAGTCCCAGAGCATGGCCAGCGCCTGACGCACGCGGCGGTCCTGGAACACCGGCTTCTGCAGGTTGAACACGAAGCCTTGGGCCGATTGCGGCGCCTCGGTGGCCAGGTGGGCCTTTTGCAGGCGGCCGTCGCTCAGGGCCGGGCTGTCGTAGCCGATGGAATAGCCAGTGGCGGAGAACTCGCGGTTGTAGTCGTAGGCGCCGCCGCGCAGCACTTGGCGGGCGACGTCGGTGTCGCCGAAGTATTCGATGCTGAAGTGATCGAAGTTGTAGAGCCCGCGACTCACGGGCAAGTCCTTGCCCCACCAGTCGGGATTGCGCTCGAAGGTGATGCTGCGCCCGGAATCGACCTTGCCGACCCGGTACGGGCCGCTGCCCAGCGGCGGCTCGTATCCGCCGCCGCCGGCGAAGTCGCGGCTCTTCCACCAATGCTGCGGAAACACCGGCAGGGTGGCGATGTCCAGCGGCAGGGTGCGGTTTTCGTTGCTCTTGAAATCGAAACGCACGGTCAGCGGCGCTTCGACCTCGACGCCTTTGACGTCGGCGAACTGGGTGCGGTAGCGCAGGCTGCCCTGGGTCATCAGCAGGTCGTAGGTGTAGCGCACGTCTTCGGCGGTGATCGCCTGGCCGTCGGCGAAGCGCGCCTTGGGGTTGATGAAGAAGCGCAGGGACAGGCCGTCCTCCGAGCGTTCCATCTGTTGCGCGACCAGTCCGTAGACGGTGTAGGGCTCGTCCAGCGAGCGCTGGGCCAGCGGCGAATAGAGCAGACCGTCGATCTGGGTGACGCCGATGCCTTTGTCGATGTACGGCAGGACATGGTCGAAGTGGCCGATCTCGATGGCCGAGCGGCGCATCGTCCCGCCCTTGGGCGCCTGCGGGTTGGCGTAGTCGAAGTGACTGAAGCCGGCGGGGTACTTGGCCGGTTCGCCATAGACGGTGAGCGCGTGTTGCGGTGCGGCGTCCACACCGGCGGCACCCAGCAGCAGGGCCACGGCAGTGAACATCAAAGTGGGGAAAGCCAGTCGCATTGTCAGCCTTAGAGCCGGGTGATCGATAAGCGCCAGTTGTACGCGAGCGACGGGCCAGTCGCCAGCCGTATCGCACAACCGAAACGCAACGGCCCACCGAAGGGCGGGCCGTTGCACTGCAGACCGGACGGTGGATCAGTCCTGACGGCTGGTGACTTCCAGCAGGTGGTAGCCGAACTGGGTCTTCACCGGGCCTTGCACGGTGTTGACCGGTGCGCTGAACACCACGGTGTCGAATTCCTTGACCATCTGGCCCGGGCCGAACGAGCCCAGGTTGCCGCCGTCGCGGCTGGACGGGCAGGTGGAGTTCTTCTTGGCCACTTCGGCGAAATCGGCGCCGTTTTCGATCTCGGCCTTGAGTTCGTTGCACTTGGCTTCGGTGGAAACCAGGATGTGGCGGGCGGTGGCTCGGGCCATGGGTAACTCTCCAATCAAATCGATAAAGGGTGGAGCCTACCGGATTCGACGGGCGATTTCTCGGCAATGTTCCATCCGGCTGTCCGGTGCCTGGGTGTCAAAGGTTAGCCGGTTGCGGACCGATTGCCTGTCGGGCAGGCGGCGGGAGCGGAATCGGCGCGACCTGAGTGGGATGAGAGCGCGTAGGAGGGTTCATCCCTTCTTGAGGCTTGAGTCGGAACAATTGGAAATCTTTTGCCCGGTTTGCTCGATCTCGCCAGCGGATGCCTACCGTGCGTGGCGGCAGTTTCCGGACGCCGTATCGAAAAGCCCCGACATCTCTTTTGTTCCGGACAGCGTTCAATAGGCGGTACACGACGCTTTATCGCAAAGCGGTCAATCCAAGGAGTGGATCGGTAAATGAACATGAATGAATCAACCCTCACGTGTGGCGCGGCCCCGACCTTGCCGGCGCCCTCGGTCGCCCACCTGAATGACGGCATGCTCGATCCGGCCTGGAACAAGGCCGTCGTCACGGTGGCGGCTTACCCCGGCATGGCCAACGGCGACAGGCTGGTGCTGCACTGGAGCGGCCTGGACGCCGAAGGCGTTCCCGAGGGGCACTCCCAGATCCGCCATGTCAGCCGGCAACAGGTGGGGTGCGACGTGGTGTTCGTCATCAAGGGGGACTGCATCGCCGCGCTGGAGGGCGGCAGCGCGCAGGTGCACTGGACGCTTCACCGCGCCCGGCACGGTGAGACGGTCTCGTCCGAGCGGCTGCCGTTGCTCATCGGCGAGCCGCAAGGCGGGCTGCTTGCGCCGATCGTCGAGGAAGCCGTCGGTGGTGCCCTCGATCCTGATCGGGTGCCCGAGGGAACCCCCGTCACGATTCGCCCATACCCCGCCATGGCCGAAGGCGACTGCATTCAGCTGTCCTGGCAAGGTGAAACGGGGCAGGTGGAGGACACCTTGACCGTAGCGCCGGCTTCAGTGGGGGCACCGCTTTCTCTGTGGATCGCCCATGACAGGATCGCAGCGTCCTTGGGCGAGGAGGTCACCGTCAGTTACCGGGTAGAACAGAAGCAGGGAAAGGTTAGACAGTCGGAGACGACCCGGATCAAGGTCGCGCCGTTGGTGCGGGAACCGCTGGCCGCTCCACAGGTGGTGGGCGCCGAAGGCGGTGTGCTTGACGTGGACCAGACCCTTGACGGCATCACTGTGGTGATCGGCAACGCACAGGCCGAAAACGGTGAGCTGGTGTACCTGCGATGCGACGGTGAACGCTTCAACCATCGCGACTATCGGGAAATCACCCCGGAAACGGCCTGGCAGTCCTTGGACTTCATCGTGCCGTACCGGTTCTGGAGAGAACATCGAGGCACCGTGGTGCGTGTTTCCTACTCGGTCGAACGGCTGGACGATGTCAGTCAAGAGTCTGAGGTGGCGTGGGTGCAGATCAGCGCGTAGCCGGGCGTGGGCACAGGCCTTCCGGTTCATGGCGATCCGGAAGGCTGTCGTTGCCGGTCTACGCCTGATTGCGCAAACGTTCTGCGGCCTGCAGCAGAAGCTGTTCCGTTGGGATGAAGCCCAAGCAACCGTCAGTGATCGAAACGCCGTAACGCAAGGTTCCGCTCAAGGGTTGGCAGCCGTCGAACAAATGGGACTCCAGCATCATGCCGATCAATGCGCGGTTGCCTTGCAGGCGCTGTTCGAGCACGTCGTTGAACACGGCGGGTTGACGCAGGGGATCCTTGCCGCTGTTGGCGTGGCTGCAATCGACCATGATCCGGCCCGAAACCGGCTGGCGGGCCAGGGCAGTCTGGATGTCGGCAACGCTGTCGCGGTCGAAGTTCGGCCCTTTGTGGCCTCCGCGAAGCACCAGGTGGGTGTCGGGATTGCCTGGGGTCTGGACGACGGCCGGGTGGCCCTGGCTGTCGATGCCGAAATGCCGGTGACCATGGGCGGCGGAACGCATGGCATCCACGGCGATGGCGACGCCGCCGTCCGTGCCGTTCTTGAAGCCGACCGGCATGGGCAGGCCGCTGACCATCTCCCGGTGGATCTGCGATTCGGTGGTGCGTGCGCCGATGGCGGCCCAGCTGAGCAGGTCGTCGAAGTAGCCGGCGGCCATGGGCTGCAGCAATTCGGTGGCGATGGGCAGGCCCAGGCGGATCATCTCCAGCATCAGTTCGCGCGAGAGCGTCAGGCCGCCGGCCATGTCGTCGCTGCCGTCCAGGCGCGGATCGTAGGCCAGGCCTTTCCAGCCGACCGTGGTACGGGGCTTTTCGACGTAGGCGCGCATCACCAGCAGCATCTGGTCGCTGACATCGTGGCTCAAACGGGCGAGCTTTTCGGCGTATTCGAGGGCGGAGCGGGGATCGTGAATCGAGCAGGGCCCGACAATGACCAGCAAACGGTGGTCTTCACCGTCGAGAATGGCACGGATCGCCTGGCGGTGGGCGGCGACTTGTTGGCTCAGGACATTGCCGAGGGGCAACTGCTGCTTGAGCTGCAACGAGGTGGGCAGGCGCAGGGTCAGCGATTCGTTGGCGGAATCGAGGGTGGACAGCGGCAACGCAGAAACGGACGAGTTCATATTCAAGCTTCCTGGGCGAGTGGCGGGTGCTTCCCGCGCTCTCGTCCCTACTGGGGTGTTCGACAAGGGGCCGTATTGGCTTCGAGTGTGTGCTTGCCACCTTGGGGTGACCGATCGGAGGCGGCAGGCTGTCCCGAGCGGAGGCTGGTAAATCGCCAGGCGGTAAAACTGTCGTAGCGGTAATAGGTGGCGTAGTTCATGTCGTGATTCCTCAAAAGTGTCTGGTGTGTCGCGGAAAAAGGTTTGGGCCTGAAAAACAAAACCCCCGGTCGGGAGGCCGACCGGGGGTTGAGAATTCTCTGGTGGGCGACCCGTTCATATGGGCGCCATGTGGGTATCAGGCGCGCCAGTGGCTAAACCAATACCCAAAATAAAAACCGGCCGGAGCGCAGACGTCAGCCGACCGGGCAGCGGCAACCGAGCGCAGGGCGCTGGCGGTGTCGAGCTGGGAAGGGACGTTGAACATGGTGTGTCTCCGTTAGGTTGGGGCCGAGCTTACTAGAGGCCTGTGCGGCTCAGCAATCAGAAATTGCTATCGCAGGTTCCGTCAGTCTCTATCGCTTGAGTGCAGTCGATGTTGTGACACACTCTGGCATCGAGCCAATCCCCAAGGACAAACCATGTCAGATCTGACGATCGCCGCCGCCCAGTCCGTTTCCGTGAAAGGCGATCTGTGCGCCAACATTGCGCGCCACTGCGGCTTCATCCGGCAGGCCGCCGATCAGGGCGTGGAGTTGCTGGTCTTTCCGGAGCTGTCGCTCACCGGGTACGAGGGCGCGCTGGCCGCCGGGCTGGCCGTCGATCCCCAGGACGCCGTGCTGCAACCGTTGCGCGATCTCGCCCGCGAGCTGAGGGTGACCGCGGTGGTCGGCATGCCGATTCGGCTGCAGCCGCACGGTCCGGTGCTGATCGGCGCCTTGGTGCTGGGTGCTGACGGTTCGCTGGGCATCTACGGCAAGCAGCACCTGCATACGGGCGAGGATCGCTATTTCGCGCCGGGCCAGGGCGGTGCGGCATTGACGATCGGCGGCGAGACCGTCGCGCTGGCCGTCTGCGCCGACTTCACCCATGCCAGCCATGCTGCAACGGCCCGACGGCTGGGCGCGCAGTGTTATGCCGCCGGGGTGCTGATCAGCGAAAAGGGCTATGGGCCCGACAGTGCCATGTTGCAAAGCTACGCCCGTGAGCATGGGATGACGGTGCTGATGGCCAACCATGGCGGCGAGACCGGCGGATGGCAGTCGGCCGGGCGCAGCGCCATCTGGGCCGAAGATGGCGCCCTGGTCGTTGCGGCGCCCGGTGCCGGAAGCTGCCTGGTCGTCGCCCGGCGCCGGGCCGGCGTATGGCAAGGGCAGGTCACCGCTGTGCCGGAGGTCTGAATGGCGTTTGAGCGACGGCCGGCAAGCCCCGCCGATCTGGCGTTCGCCCGGGAACTCACCTGCCGGAACATGCTGCGTTACTACATTCAGTACGATCTGCTGTGGCAGGACGAAGGGTTCGACGCGGGCTGGGCGGGGCGTGAGAGCTGGCTGATCGTGCATGACGGGGTGACATCCGGCTTTTTCAGCCTGAGCCGCGATGCGCGGGCGATCTATATTCGTGAGTTGCAGGTTGCCGAAGCCCACCGCCGCCAGGGCGCCGGCGCCTGGGCAATCGGTCAGGTTGCTGCGATGGCGCGTCAGGAACGGCGCCCGGCCGTGCGCCTGACCGTGTTCAAGAGCAATCCGGCCCGGAACTTGTATGAAAGACAGGGATTTGCCGTGCAGGGCGAGGACGAGTGTTTCCTGCGGATGGAATTGGATCCGAGTACGCTTGTGCTCTGAAACGCAGGCCCGGCAAGGGCTGGATGAAAAATTGAAACTTTTTATCTTCGGCTTTTCGCTAGGTCTGTCCGGTACTTTTTTGCTAAGGTGTCCGGCAACTCAATAAGACCGTTTCGCGAGGTGTCTGCTTGATTAGGGTGCTAGTGGTCGATGACCATGATCTCGTTCGTACAGGCATTACACGGATGCTGGCCGATATCGATGGCCTGCAGGTGGTTGGCCAGGCCGAGTCCGGGGAAGAGTCCCTGATCAAGGCCCGGGAACTGAAGCCCGATGTGGTGCTGATGGACGTCAAGATGCCCGGCATCGGCGGCCTGGAAGCCACGCGCAAGCTGCTGCGCAGCCATCCGGACATCAAGGTGGTCGCGGTGACCGTGTGCGAGGAAGACCCGTTTCCGACGCGGTTGCTCCAGGCAGGGGCCGCCGGTTACCTGACCAAGGGCGCGGGCCTTGCGGAAATGGTGCAGGCCATTCGCCTGGTGTTCGCCGGTCAGCGCTACATCAGCCCGCAGATTGCCCAGCAACTGGCGATCAAGTCCTTTCAGCCCACCAACGACTCGCCGTTCGACGCCCTGTCCGAGCGTGAGATCCAGATCGCGTTGATGATCGTCGGTTGTCAGAAGGTTCAGATCATTTCCGACAAACTGTGCCTGTCGCCCAAAACCGTCAACACCTACCGTTACCGCATCTTCGAGAAGCTTTCGATCAGCAGCGATGTCGAGCTGACGCTGCTGGCGGTTCGTCACGGCATGGTGGACGCCAGCCTCTGACCATGGCCGACCCATTCGATTCCGGCGCCTTCCTGTCGACCGTCAGCGGGCGCCCCGGCGTGTACCGCATGTTCGACAGCGACGCGCGCCTGCTGTACGTCGGCAAGGCCAAGAACCTGAAAAAGCGCTTGGCCAGCTATTTCCGCAAGACCGGCCTCGCACCGAAGACCGCTGCGCTGGTGGGCCGCATCGCCCAGGTCGAGACGACCATCACCGCCAACGAAACCGAGGCGCTGCTGCTTGAGCAGACGCTGATCAAGGAATGGCGGCCGCCGTACAACATCCTGTTGCGCGACGACAAGTCCTATCCCTACGTGTTCCTGTCGGACGGCCCGTTTCCGCGGCTGAGCATCCATCGCGGCGCCAAGAAGGCCAAGGGCAAGTACTTCGGCCCCTATCCCAGCGCCGGCGCGATCCGCGAAAGCCTCAGCCTGCTGCAGAAGACGTTCTTCGTCCGTCAGTGCGAGGACAGCTACTACAAAAACCGCACCCGTCCGTGCCTGCAGTACCAGATCAAACGTTGCAAGGCACCTTGCGTCGGGCTGGTCGAGCCGCAGGTGTACGCCGAAGACGTGCGCCACTCGGTGATGTTCCTTGAAGGGCGCAGCCATGCGTTGACCAATGAGCTGTCCACGGCGATGGAAGAGGCGGCGATCAATCTGGAGTTCGAACATGCGGCCGAGCTGCGTGACCAGATAGCGCTGCTGCGCCGGGTTCAGGACCAGCAGAGCATGGAGGGCGGCACCGGCGACATCGATGTCATCGCCGCCTTCGTCAACCCGGGCGGCGCATGCGTGCACCTGATCAGCGTGCGGGGCGGGCGGGTGCTGGGCAGCAAGAACTTCTTTCCCCAGGTCGGGATCGAGGAGGATGTCTCCGAGGTCATGTCGGCGTTCCTGGGCCAGTATTTCATCAGCAGCCCGGAGCGCGACCTGCCGAGCGAGCTGATCGTCAATGTGATGCACGACGACTTCCCGGCGCTGATCGAGGCGATCCACACGCTGCGCGGCCGGGAGCTGACCATCAGCCACCGTGTGCGCGGCACGCGGGCGCGCTGGCAGCAACTGGCGGTGACCAACGCGGAGCAGGCCCTGGGCGCGAGGCTGGCCAACCGGCAGCATGTCGCCGCACGCTTCGAGGCCTTGGCCGACGTGCTGAACCTAGACGAACCGCCGCAGCGCCTGGAGTGCTACGACATCAGCCATTCCAGCGGCGAGGCCACCGTCGCCTCCTGCGTGGTGTTCGGCCCCGAGGGGGCGATCAAGTCGGACTACCGGCGCTACAACATCGAAGGCGTGACGGCCGGTGACGACTATGCCGCCATGCACCAGGCCCTGACCCGGCGCTTCAGCAAGCTGAAGGACGGGGAGGGCAAGCTGCCGGACATCCTGCTGGTGGACGGCGGCAAGGGGCAGCTGTCGATGGCCCGCGATGTGCTCAACGAACTGGCTGTGCCGGACCTGATCCTGCTCGGGGTGGCCAAGGGTGCGACCCGCAAGGCGGGTTTCGAGACTTTGTATCTGAATGATGCCGCGCATGAGTTCACCTTGCGCGGCGACTCGCCGGCGCTGCACCTGATCCAGCAGATCCGCGACGAGGCCCACCGGTTCGCGATCACCGGCCACCGGGCCCGGCGCGGCAAGGCCCGGCGCACCTCGACGCTGGAAGGCGTCGTCGGGGTGGGGCCGACCCGCCGCCGCGACTTGCTGAAACATTTTGGTGGATTGCAGGAGCTGTCTCGTGCAAGCATCGAAGAAATCGCCAAAGCACCGGGCATCAGCAAAAAGCTTGCAGAGTCGATTTATGCGAACCTGCATAGTGAGTAATATGCCCATTCACCTCGTAGCCAGTTGTGTCGATGAATATCCCGAACCTGATCACCGTACTCCGCGTCCTGCTCATCCCGATCTTCATTCTGCTGTTCTATTTGCCTTACCAGTGGAGCTACCTGGCCTCGAGCTCGGTGTTCGCCTTCGCTGCGGCAACCGACTGGCTTGACGGGTACCTGGCTCGCCGCCTGAAGCAAAGCACACCGTTCGGGGCGTTCCTCGATCCGGTGGCCGACAAGCTCATGGTGGCGGTAGCCCTGGTGCTGCTGGTGCAGGAACACGGCAACTTCTGGCTGACGCTGCCGGCCGCCGTCATCATCGGCCGCGAAATCGTCGTCTCGGCACTGCGCGAGTGGATGGCGGAACTGGGCGCCCGCGCCCATGTCGCCGTCTCGAACCTGGGCAAATGGAAAACCGCCGCGCAGATGCTCGCGCTGGTGATCCTGCTGGCCAACCCGAAGGACTTCAGCTTCTGGGTCCTGCTGGGCTATGCGTTGCTGATGGTCTCCGCCGGCCTGACGCTGTGGTCGATGGTTCAGTACCTGCGGGCTGCCTGGCCGCACCTGAAGACCGATGTGGAAAAAAAATAAAACTTTTTTGAATCAAAGGGTTGACGGCGCTTCTTAAATCTATAGAATGCGCCACACCAAGCGGGAATAGCTCAGTTGGTAGAGCACGACCTTGCCAAGGTCGGGGTCGCGAGTTCGAGTCTCGTTTCCCGCTCCAATTTGTACACGTTTGTTGTTGTGCTACTAGACAGCAAATGTTTTGAGGCCGAGTAGCAAAATGGTTATGCAGTGGATTGCAAATCCACCTACGCCGGTTCGATTCCGACCTCGGCCTCCACTTTAAATAAGCTCCGTAGATCCATGATTTACGGAGCTTTTTTATTTTCAGCCCTGGCAACATTCAGACCTGAAAACGGCTTATGCCAACTTGCTTCACAGGGAAGTGATGTATATATTTCCCCGTCTGCTGTGCAACCGCTCTTTCTGCCGAACCGGGAGAAGGGCAAAGACGCAGAGCGACACAGCGCTACCGCCCGAATGGCGAAACTGGTAGACGCATGGGACTTAAAATCCCCCGCTCGTAAGGGCGTGCCGGTTCGATTCCGGCTTCGGGCACCACACAAATCAAAGGCTTGCGTGAGATTTCTCACGCAAGCCTTTTTGTTTTTGTTCCGCAAAAAAGAACGTGTTTCCACAATTCACTTCGTAAGCCTGACTTTTTCCGGCTGCCAGGCTGTGGACATCATTCGCCAACGATCGCTTCAAAAATACCCATGTGGTCGCACTCCGCCGACGTAGCCGATGCGCATTGGGTATGAATGTACCAGACTACCTTGCCCGTTAAAGCGTAAGTATTTGATTCCCATCCTCTGCATCGATCCGTTGAGATCTGGCACATCGCTTGCTTTTTATCATCTGACTTGGTCGGTTGATCATGTTCGGCAACTCCGTAACCACAGAGCATGCATAGACAAAGGGGACAATATCGTGCGCGACAATGGCAACTCTCAATCCGGCTTTGATGTGTCCGTCCTGGGCCTTGGGGCTATGGGGAGGATTATGGTGCGGGCGTTTCTCAAGCAAGGGAAACGCGTGGCGGTCTGGAATCGTTCGCCAGGCAAGGCTGAGACGCTCGTCGCCGCCGGCGCCCACCTCTGTGAGTCTGCAGAAGCCGCCCTGGCGGCGAGCCCTGTTGCAGTGCTCGTGCTTTTGGACGACGCCGCAGTACACGAGCTTCTTGGGGCGGATGGCATGAGTCGTGCGCTCGACAACCGTACGATCGTCAACTTCTCAACGGGCTCGAGAGAGGACGGCCTGTCGCTTCAGGCACTCGTCAATCGCGCGGGCGGCCGTTACGTCAAAGGCATGATCGTGGCGTATCCGCGCAATGTCGGGAATCCCGAAAGCTATTGCATCTACACCGGCGAGCATGATGCTTTCGAGCAACACCGAGAGTTACTGAAAGCGCTCAGCGGAAACGCGGTGTTTCTTCCCTGGGACGAAGCGCTGGCGTTTGCGACCATGCTCCACGCGTACTCATTTGCCGCGATGGTCGCCTTTTACGAAGCCGTAGGCGCGAGCCGGCCTTTTGGAATGTCCGCCGCGAAGACGGCTCGGCTTCTGTCCGATGCTTCGCGGTTTTTCGTCTCCGATGCGCTTTCAGACGCAGTGCGCCGGATCGAGGAGCAAGATTTCGCGGGCGATCAGGCGACGCTCGATGTGCACGTAGGCGCGTTCGGGTACATTGCCGAGTCTATGCACGCGTGCGGTGCCCGTACCCCGGTCTTCGACGCTGTGTGTCAACTGGCCCAGCGCGCGCAATCCATGGGGCATGGCGACCAGGACGTATCGGCCATCACCCTATCATTCATGGCCGAGGCTGTCGACTGAGCCCCTGGTGGCTCGGCAGGAGGCTTGAGTCGGAGAAGGGTACATGGCCATGACGGGATGACCGGGAAATGGCCATGTCTCCATCATTTGCCGGCGCCTATCCAACCGGAGGGAAACGATCATGCACAGGGTCATCAGGCAAGCGTTACCGGGCGATCTGGAGAGCCTCTACCGCCTCGATCCGCTGGCGGCAAGCGATGCCGGCCGCCGCGCATTGATCGAAACGGCCGTGGGCTCGTCCGAGTGCTGGGTTGCCCTCGGATCCCATGATGCGAGCGCTCCGGTTGGCTATGGCTGCCTGAACCGGGGCTTCTTCGGGCAATGGTTCATTTCGCTGGTGATGGTTTCCGGCGCCCACCGGCGCTCCGGGGTTGGGCGGCAGATCGTGGCCCATTTGGAGCGCATCACAGGCGCTGAGAAGATCTTCACGTCAACCAATGCGTCGAACGGCCCCATGCGCCAGTTGTTGGCGCAGTCCGGGTTTCAGGCGAGCGGCGTCGTCGAGAATCTCGATCCGGGCGACCCGGAACTGATTTTTGTGAAGCTCCTGAGCCGCTGATCGCTCATCTATTCCATCGCCTGCGCCAACCCTTGGTCTTCACCCAGGAACCCACCGCTCTGATGCTGCCAAAGCCGGGCATAGATGCCGTTCCGCTCGAGCAGTTCGGCGTGGGTGCCTTGTTCGACGATACGTCCCTCGTCCATGACAATCAGGCGATCCATGGCCGCGATGGTGGACAGCCGGTGGGCGATGGCGATGACGGTCTTGCCCTGCATCATCTCGTCGAGGCTTTCCTGGATGGCGACTTCGACTTCCGAATCCAGGGCGCTCGTGGCCTCGTCGAGCAACAGGATCGGGGCGTTCTTCAGCATCACGCGGGCAATTGCGATGCGCTGGCGCTGGCCGCCGGACAGCTTGATGCCGCGCTCGCCCACCAGTGTGTCGTAGCCGGTGTGGCCTTGCCGGTCGCTCAGCTGGCGGATGAAACCATCGGCCTGGGCGTTGGCGGCGGCCAGGCGGATTTGCTCATCGGTCGCGTCCGGGCGGCCGTAGGCGATGTTGTCGCGGATGGAGCGATGGAGCAGGGAGGTGTCTTGCGTGACCATGCCGATGGCGCTGCGCAGGCTGTCCTGGGTGACCTTGGCGATGTTCTGCCCGTCGATGCGGATTTCGCCGCTGTCGACGTCATGGAAACGCAGCAGCAGATTGATCAGCGTGGACTTGCCGGCGCCGGAGCGGCCCACCAGGCCGATCTTTTCGCCGGGACGGATGCTCAGGCTCAATCCGTCGAACACCTGGCGCTCGCCGTTGTAGGTGAAACGCACCTTGTCGAAGGTCACCGCGCCGCCGAAGGGCACCAGCACGCCGGCGTTCGGCGCATCTTGCACCTTAGGTCCGCGGGTCAGGGTGGCCATGCCGTCTTGAACGGTGCCGATGTTTTCGAACAGCGACGTCATTTGCCACATGATCCAATGCGACATGCCATTGATGCGCAACGCCATGGCGGTGATGGCGGCGACCGCCCCGGTGCCGACCTCGCCGTGGTGCCACAGCCACAGCGAATAACCGCCGGCGCCGAGTATCAGCGCCACCACCAACGCCTGGTTGACGATCTCGAACTGGCTGACCAGGCGCATTTGGCGAAACCCGGTCTGCTTGAAGTCCTCCATCGCCGCGCGGGCGAAATGGGCCTCCCGTTTGGAGTGGGAGAACAGCTTGACGGTGGTGATGTTGCTGTAGGCGTCCGAAACCCGTCCTGTCATCGAAGACCGGGCATGGGCCTGCTCCTGTCCGACTTGCCCCAGGCGCGGCACGAAATACAGCATGGCCAGCCCGAACAGGGCCACCCACGCGATGAACGGCAGCATGAGCTTGAGATCGAAGCCGCCGGCCAGGGCGATGATCGCAATGAAGTAGACCCCGATGCCGGGGGCGATTTCGATGACGGTGAACAAGACTTCCCGCACGGACAACGCCGTCTGCATCACCTTGGTCGTGACACGGCCGGCGAACTCATCGGCGAAGAATGAAAGGCTCTGGCGCAGCATCAGCCGGTGGAAGTCCCAGCGCAGTCTCAGCGGCAGATTGATCGCCAGTATCTGGTGCTGCACCATCGTGCGCAGGGCCACCAGCCCGACGCTGGTGAGCAGCACGATGCCGATGCCCCACAGCACTTGCGTTTCCTGGTCGCTCACCGCGCCGCCGGCCTGCCAGGTGGCGAGCAGATCCACCACTTGCCCGAGGAAGGCAAACAGCCAAGCCTCGTACACCGACACGCCGGCGCTCAGCAGGGCGAGCGCAAGGACATAACCCCGGGCGCCGCGCGTGCAGGCCCACAGGAAACGGGCCAGCCCTACCGGCGGAGGCGGTGCCTCATCGGGCGGAAAAGGATCCAGCATTCGTTCAAACACGCGAAGCATTGTGGCCTCCGAAGGCGTCAAGATGAGGGGATTGTGCCACTGCGCGGTGGTCTTGAGGGTAGACGGTCAAGAACGGATGCCAAGGGATCGGCGTTGCGCCGATGCAGGGCCCTGGCCTCATGAGAGCATGGAATCGTCGTCCGGCAACCTGCCGGGCGTGACGGACAACTGACCGGCCAGGTCGAGCATCTGCAGCAGCCGGTAGGCGTCATAGGGGGCCCGCACCTTGATGTCATTGTCGAAATAGCAGAAGACATCCCGCGACCTGCGCCGCCTGCCTGCCTTGTGCTGCACCAGCCGGGCATCGTCGGGCTGCTTTCCCTGACGCCAGAGATCGATTCGTTCACTCCAGCGCTTCAGGGCCTTTTCCGAATACCCGCTGCTGTAAAGCTTCTTGTCGCCATGCAGTCGCAGATACACGAAGTCGCCGGTCAGGTCTTCGATGCAGGGCCACTTGCCGGCGGTGTCGGCCACCACCAGCGCAACGCCATGCCGGCGTAACAGGTCAATGAAGGCCGGGGACAGGAAACTGTCGTTGCGGATTTCCACCGCGTGGCGCATGGCCAATCCGGCGGTGCTCTCCAGGTAGCCTTCTTTGTGCAGGCGTTCCTGGCTGTGTTTCGCCAGGCGCTTGGCGGCGTTGCTGGTGTGGGGCAATTGCCGGAGAAATTCGTCGAACAGGGTTTCGTCGAACTTGAAGCTGGGCGGAAACTGCCACAAGATCGGCCCCAGCTTACGGCGCAGCGCGAGCACACCTGACGCAAAGAAGTTGGCCAAAGGCTCTTCGATGTCCCGCAGGCGTTTGACGTGGGTGATGAAGCGGGGCGCCTTGACGCTGAACACGAAGCCGTCCGGGGTCTGCTGCGCCCATTGCGCGTACCGCTCGGGCGTTTGCAGGGCATAGAACGAGCCGTTGATTTCGATGCTGTTGACGGCCCGCGAAGCGTAGGCGAGTTCTTTCCTTTGAATAAGGCCTTCGGGATAGAAATCGCCTCGCCAAGGGGCATAGCGCCAGTCTGATAGGCCGATGCGCACATCACTGCCCATCCTCAGCCCCCTTTGCTGCCGGATCGTCCTGGACGATGACGGAGCGTTCGCGACTTAGGCTCATGCCGCAACGTGCTCGGTGGCCATCTCTTTCTTGAGCTTGCCTTTCAGGGTTTCCATCTCCACGCCCAGCTCATCCAGCGCGGCTTTGCCCAGAAGTTTTCTGGCCTGGGGAAACATTTCCTTTTCCTCTTCTTCGATGTGATGCTCCAGCAGCTCGCGCACCACCTTCACTCGGCCGGCGAATTCGGGCGTTCCTGGGTCGGTGGCTTTGAGGTCGGGCAACACCAGGCTATCGACGGTGCGGTGTTCCTCCTTGGCTTCGAAATACATCACGTCCTGTTCTTTGCTGCCGGCCTGCTTGAAGGCCGGATAGAGGATGTCCTCTTCCAGGCGCGTATGGATGGAGATTTCCGTCTCCAGTTTGCTCAGCAGTTCGGTGCGTTTTTTCAAGGCCCGCTCCGTCGATTCGCTCAAGCGAGCGAGGATGTCCTTGACGCGTTCGTGGTCGGCTTTAAGGAGGTCGATGGCGTTCATGGCGCTTACCCTATGGTGGTGGATGGATCACAGGCGTGATTGCTGATTCATCGCACAGGGCGTGCCAAACCGGCGCTGAGGAAAGCGGCAAGCGAATCAGTGGGTTGCAGGCTCCAGTCGCAAAGGGCCTTCATGCAGCCTGCATGAAACGCGGCGAACGGGCATTGCAGATTACGGACGCTGAGCGGCCGCCCGCTTCATTTGAACGAAGGCAGCGTACGCACATGCCCGCCGGCATCGGCAGAGGCCACGGCTGGATAGGCAATCAGCGAACCGGGCGTTGCGGTTTCCGCGATGAACCGCCTGCAAGGGCCGAAGAGCGCGGAACGTTCCTCCGGCAGGCAGGTGGGCAAGTACGTGCGCAGCACCCTCGGATCGTAAAAGCGGAACACCAGCGGGTTGCCTGTGAAATCCTCGACCTTGAGCAAGGTTCGAAAGTGGCGTCGTAGCTGGCGAAGGGATATGTCTGCCGGCGCAACGACAAAATAGCCCCAACTGGCTCCCCAGCCGGCATCCAGCAGTGCGCCGGTGAACGGCTGGTGCGGATCGAGATGAACCAGGTAGGGGGCGACGGCGGACAGCGCCGGTTCGAGCTTGCCGGCATACAGGCAGGTGAATTCCGCCCCGCTTGAACGGACCATGGGTTCGATCCGTTCGTCTCGGCCACCGTCGAGCAAGGCGTAGACCTGCGGTGCGCCGGGGTGAACGCCCTCGTGCCACAACTCGCCCATCAGCCATGTCATCAGACCCAGATCCAACTCAGGCAGGGCGTTGGTCATGAGCAGACCTCACAGAAAGGCGTGCCGTTTTCGGCCGCACGCTTGAGGGTCAGGGCCTGGCTGTTCTGGCGTTGAAGGCGGGCCTGCTTGCGTTCGGCGATCGTGGGGGCAGGTACAGACGCCTCGGGCGGCCCGGCAACCGTGGCGGGCTTCAACAGTTGCCCGTTTTTATCCCGGTCCGCGGCCCACGGGATGACGGGCGCCAGGATCGCAATCCCGCTCCCCACCCCCGGCGCCCCGCCGGTATTGGCCTTCACCTCGGCCCCGCTGATGGTCACCCCACCCGCATCCACCTTCACGAAACTGCCGCCGGCCTTGGCCGTCAGCTCCATGCCGCCCTCGACCACGACCTTCTCGCCGGCGTGGTAGTGGATCTCGCTACCGGCCTCGACGAACTGCCCGGTGCCGACCTTCACGTGTTGGGTCACTGCGACGGTGAGGTGGTCGTCGGCGCGCATTTCACTGATGCGATTCAGATGAGTGATGCGGTGCTCCTCGACCTTGAATTCGCTGTAGGCGTTGGCCTCGACGGTGTCGTGCCGTTCGTTGCCGATGCGGATCCGTTGGTCGTGCTCGATGTTCTCGTCCCAGTCGCGCTGGGCGTGCAGGTAGATCTGCTCGGCGCCCTTGCGGTCCTCGATGCGCAGCTCGTTGTAGCCCTTGCCGCCGGGGGAGCTGAGGGTCTTGAAGGTGCTGCGGGTCTTGTTCGCGGGCAGGTCGTAGGGGACGACGTTTTCCTTGTGGTACAGGCAACCGGTGACCAGCGGCTGGTCGGGGTCGCCCTCAAGGAAAGTGACCAGCACCTCCATGCCCACGCGCGGGATGGCGATGCCGCCGTAGGCCGCGCCGGCCCAGCCGCTGGCCACGCGCAGCCAGCAGGTGGTCTTGTCGTCGGCCTGGCCGTCGCGGTCCCAGTGGAACTGCACCTTGATCCGCCCGTAGGGGTCGCAGTGGATCTCCTCGCCGGCGGGGCCGGTGACGACGGCGGTCTGGCTGCCGAGCACGCGGGGCTTGGGGTGTTCGAGGGCCGGGCGGTAGTGGGCGTCCCACGGGGTGGCGAGGAAGGTGTTGCGGTAGCCCTGGTGGAAGTCGTCCTTGCCGTCGGTGACGTCGCTGGTGACGTTCTCGCCCAGCACCTGCGGCTGCTTGCCCTCGTGGATGACCTCCAGCAGCAGCCAGAGGTCGTTCCACTCGGCGCGCGGGTGCTCGGCCAGGGTGAGGAAGTGGCCGCAGGCCAGGGTCGGCTCGTCGCCCTTGCCCTCGGCCAGGGCGTAGTCGCTGCGGTGGCGTTCCAGGGCACGGGTGGCCAACTGCTTGCCGCGCTCGCGGGCGGTGAAGCGGCCGGGGTAGTCGTAGTCCTCAAGGTCCGGCATGAACGCCGACTTGGCGGCGGCCTCGGGCAGGATCTTGGGCTTCTCGAAGTCGTAGTCGCGGCGGGCGACGCGGCTGGTGCGGGTCTCCAGGCGCAGGTTGAAGCGCTTGATGACCGGCTTGTCGGCGGCCATGCCGGAGTCCTGCTGGTAGCTGACCGGCTTGAGCTTGCGGAACACGGTCTGGTCGTCGCCGAACACCAGCTTGTGGCCGCTTGCGCTGTGCTGGAAATGGAAGTGGATGCCTTCCTCCTCGCACAGGCGCTGGATGAAGTGCAGGTCGGACTCGTCGTACTGCACGCAGTAGTCGCGCTCGGGGTACTCGGCGCCGAGCTGGAAGCTGTAGGCGTCGGCGAGGATGCCGCGGTCCTCCAGGACGCGTGCGATGATCTTGGGCACGGAAAGCTGCTGGAAGATCTGCTGGTCGTGGTTGTGGCGCAGGTAGGCGAGCTGCGGCACCAAGCTCAGGCTGTAGCGGGTAAGGGTGCGGCCGGAGTCGCCCTGCTCGATGCGGTACACCAGGCCGTGGATCTTGCCCTCGCCGGTGGCGCCGAAGGTGAGGACGCCGGGCTTGTGCAGCAGCTCTTCGAGGGCGAGGTCGGGGCGGGCGCTGACCAGTTCGA